>CABPXX010000210.1 GCA_902461475.1 uncultured Eubacteriales bacterium
TGACGTTCTGCACCGGACTTTTGCTATCTTCATGTTTTATAGTGGTAACATTTCCTGCGCGATAGAAACCGATAGAGCGGAAGGAGAAGAAAAGAGAGAATATTTTTAGGAAAAATATAAAATTGTATAATAAAACCAATTGAGCAAAGTTGCCTGTAGGTATCCATTGTCCCGCATTACATTTCTTTTTGGAAACAATCAAAGGGACATAACACGTGATGTACCGGGAATTGAGTGAAATCTGCAAATTTATATTGTTGGCTCATCACAAATCTGTAAAAAATGTGCGCTTTTCGTTGAATATAAATTTAAGAAATTGTATGATGAAATCAATCTTATACCATAGGAGGGGCATATGAAAAAGCAAGTTCTTTCAATGTTGCTGGCGGCAGGCATGCTGTCCAGCTACGTGGCAGTTCCTGGCATGGTGCAGGCCAAAGCGGCTTCGCCAGAGGACAGCCTGGTGGCCAATTACCAGTTCAATGGTAACTGGCAAGATTCCGTCCATCCCGGCACTGTGGGTACTGGAGAAGGCTCCAGCCAGCCCACCCTTGTCACCGATGATACCCGGGGCGAAGTGATGAAGTCGGGCAGCGGGAAGAGCTGGGTCAAGACTGACAACCCGCTGTACGGCGAAGACCTGTCCGGCGGCTTCACGGTGAGTTCATGGATTGACGCCAATGCCGTGGACACCTGGCTGGGCATTTGGAGCTTCTCGTCTGGCACGGGCAATAGCGACGGCTTCTATGGCATGTCCAGCAACGGAAGCATCTACTTCAACGACAACCCCGGCGCCGCTACCTATCAGGACATGAAGGAGTTTGGCGGTACCGTCACCAAGGATGGCGGCCGGGAGCATGTCACCGTGGTGATGGACAGCCAGCAGATTCGCATGTATAAGGATGGAGCTCCGGTCAAGGAGCTGACTCCCTCCACTCAGGGCGTCAACCCGGGGAAGGGCACCGACTACATGCTGGACTTTGTCTCCACCACCCAGTTTATCTATCTGGGCACAGCCAGCCCTCATTACTGGAACTCTGGGGACTTCAAGATGGATGACTTCAAGGTCTATTCCAAGGCACTCAGCGAGGACGAGGTGCGCACCGAGTACCTGTCCGACGAGACCGAGGCCGCCGCCATTGTGGCTGGGGATAAGGCCGCTTTGACCGTGGCTGACATGGCCAGCATGGACCTGACCCTGCCCACCGTGGGCAGCAGCGGCTACACCACCATCTCCTGGGCCTCCAGCAATCCCGATGTCATCGCTCCCGATGGCACCGTGGTACGCCCGGAGGAAGACACCCAGGTGACCCTCACCGTCACCATCTCCCTGGGTCAGGTATCTGACACCCAGGAATTCACCGTGACGGTGCCCAAGCAGGACCCCAATGGCGACCTGGCCATTTATCGGGACCAGCTGACCCTGGGCGCTGGCTACATTGCCGGAGACCTGGAGCTGCCCAACTCCATCGGAGCTGTCTCCATCACCTGGACCTCCAGCGATGAGGAGTTTATCACGTCTGAGGGCAACGTGACCCGCCCCCAGAACGGCAACGCCGCTGTGACCCTCACCGCCACCCTGAGCCTGGATGGGGCCGACGATGTGACCAAGGACATCAAGCTGGTGGTGCTGGAGCAGGGCGCGGACATTGCCTCCTATGTGAGCAATGACCCCGATCTGTCCACCGATGGCCTGCGTGGCCAGACCGGCGGCATGAAGGTTGCTCAGGAGGAGGCAGACGGCACCTTCACCGCTCTGCACAAGGACCAGCCCATCATGTACACCACCCTGGGGGCCAAGGCCTATGTGTCTCCCGTGCTGCTGCGCAAGGCAGATGGAGACCGCTTTGCCATGATCGCCGGGGATGGCGGCAACAACTCCACCATCCTGGTGTACGACTCGGACGACCTCATCGACTACACCAACGAGCGCACGGTGTCCCTGCCCGGCGTGTCCAGCATCGCCAAGCTGGCGTGCGTGTACGATTTGACCGCAGAGGAATACCTTTTGTACGTAGAGGATAAGGCCGGGACGGTGTACCAGTACACCTCCAAAGATTTGTCTGTGTTCGAAAAAGCAGAGAGTACAAATTATACCTTCTCCAGCCTGTCTGGTGTGCCCTCTGACGCTGTGTGGGCCACCTCCATCCCCCTGACCCAGGCGGAGTATGACAAGCTCACCGCCAAGTACCATCAGTGAGGCCGAGATCTACCGTCTCTATGACAGTGAGACTTCCACCGAAACCCTGTTGGACCAGACTGGCATCGCCGTCACCTCCAGCTTGAGCATGGTGGTGGGTCGCACCCAGTCCATTGAGGTCTCCATGCTCCCGGTGGTGGCGGCAGCTGTCCCCACCGTCACCTATGAGACCAGCGATGACACAGTGGCCCAGGTCTCCCAGGACGGCGTAGTCACCGCTGTGGCCTCTGGAACCGCCGTGATCACCACCACCGTGACTCTGGGGCCTGTCACCAAGACCGCCCAGACCACCGTGACCGTGGGCGGCACCCTGGACGACCGCCTGGTGGCCTCCTTCGACTTTGAGAACACCCTGGACAACGGGGTGGAGGGTGGCACCGATGCCCAGGCCCTGGGGTACAAGCTGGGCAGCTACACCGGAGAAGTGAGCTATGAACAGGGCCGGGACGGCCAGGCGGTCCGCCTGGGTGATTACGGTCTGAAGCTCAACCAGCAGGACGTGGGGGACGAGTACACCGTGTCCTTCTGGGTGAAGAACCATTCCGCGCTGGCGGAAAACCAGGTGCTGGTGCTTCTGGGCTATCATGATCCGGAGAACTGGATGGCTCTGTCCGGCAGCCAGAGCAACACTTCCAAGCTGAAGTTCTGGGGCAATGGCGGTGGATTTAGCTGGACCACGGTGGCCACCACCTCTGTGCCCGCCGACACATGGCACCAGATCACCATCACCGGCACCCAGGGGCAGGCCACCCTGTACCGGGACGGCGTGAGCCTGGGTACCGTCCAGAGCAACAACCCCCTGTCTGGGTCCAATGCGGACATCTACCTGGGCGTGAACAACTGGGATACCATGTTTGACGGCCTGGTGGATGAAGTGCGAGTGTACAACATTGCACTGTCCCAGGAGGAAGTGCAGGAGCAGGCCCTGGACGAATTCCAGGCCATGTTTCAGCAGAGCGTAGAGGGGGCCCTTGAGGCCGCCCAGCTGCTGGGGGACAACGACAGCGCCCAGGATGTGCGCTACGACCTGACTCTGCTCCAGACTGCCGGAGGCATGGATGTGACCTGGACCAGCAGCAACCCTGGTATCATCGCCGCGGACGGCTCTGTGACCAGCCCGGAGGAGGACACCGACGTGGCTCTCACGGCTGTATTCCAGAACGGCCTGCTGCGCTATGAGGTGAGCTTTGACTTCACTGTCACCGCCTTTGACCGCTCCCAGTTGGACACTCTGCTGGAGCAGGCCCGTGCCGTAGACACCACGCTGCTCACTTCTGAG
>CABPXX010000211.1 GCA_902461475.1 uncultured Eubacteriales bacterium
CAACGAAATTCTTTTAAATAAGAGTGACTTTTTCCCCGCCCCCGCCTCCGCCCGCTTCCACGGCTCCTATGTGGGTGGGCTGTGCGAGCACTCGGTGAATGTGTTCCGCTGCCTGGAGGACTACCTGGCCCGGCCCCGCACCCGGGACGTGTACCAGCTGGACTACCCCATGGAGTCGGTGGCCATCGTGGCCCTGCTCCACGACCTGTGCAAGATTGGGTGCTACAAGGCGGGCACCCGCAATGTGAAAAACGACGCCACCGGCCAGTGGGAGAAGGTGCCCACCTTCTTCTTTGAGGACAAGCTCCCCTACGGCCACGGGGAGAAGTCGGTGTACATCATCTCCGGCTTCATGCGCCTGTCCCGAGAGGAAGCCATGGCCATCCGCTGGCACATGGGCTTCTCCGGCACCGAGGACAACCGCCTGGTGGGTCAGGCCTTCCAGCAGTTCCCCCTGGCCTTTGCTCTGGCCACCGCCGACATGGAGGCGTCCTACTTCCTGGAAAAATCCTAAAAATCAGCCCCGGCTGCCACATGGCAGCCGGGGCTTACGCTACTTATATATTCCATCCAAAATCTCAATGACCTGGGCCACCGCGTGGTCATCGGTGTGGCCCACCAGCCTCGCCCCCCAGTCCTTCACCGGCTGGGCGCAGTTGGCTGGGGCAAAGGGAATGGCGGACACCTCCAGCATAGGGATGTCGTTTTGATTGTCCCCCATGCAGTACACGTTCTCCGGCTTAATCCCCAGCAGCTTGGCCACATAGGCCACCATGGTGCCCTTGTTGGCCCCCTTGGCGGTGACCTCCAACAGATAGGGGTTGGAGAAAATCACCTCGTAGTCCTCCCCCCAGTGGGAGAGGAGATACTCCTGGGCTTGGACCAACATGGGGTGGTCCTGCTCCACAATCACCTTGGTCCAGGGGGTGGGCATCTGGTCCGCCCCGCACTCCTGGTACGGTACTCCCACCCGGTTGAGGTGGGTCAGCGTGACCACGTTGGGGTTATAGACGTAGATCTCCTCCCCGTGGTAGGCCTCAAAGGACAGATCCGGGTACTGGGCGCACAGCTGGCCCATGTGCTCCCGGGCCTTGTGGGGCAGCTGGCTCTCTTTCACATACCGCCCCGCCCGAAAGTCATAGATTCCCGCCCCGTTGGACACCACCACCGGGGCGTTGAACTCCAGGTGTTCCTTTTCAATCTGGGGGGCAAAGGTGCGCTTGGCACGGCCGGTGGCGATGGAAAATCGCCCGCCCTCCTGCATAAAGTACCGGATGGCCCGGTGATTCTCCTCCGACACCGTGAGGTGTTGATTATATAAGGTGTCGTCGTAATCGGTGTAGAGCAAAACCCCGTCAAACTTGCCCATGGGTATTGGCCTCCTTGTCGTTCGCGTCTTATTTTCCACAATTTTATCGCCCCCCACCCAAACTTGTCAACCCCGGTCAATTTTGCCCTGATTCTTCCAGAAAGCAGATTTTTCCCCCGAAAGAGGTTGAATTTTTACCATAATTTTTTCTTGCGCGGAAGGTATAAATCAAATTCAAGTCCGAATTTGACACAAAAAAACCTTGACGAGAAGAGAAAAAGCGTGTAGGATATGACTTGTAACTGATTTGTAACTATTGAAATTTATTTGTTACCAATTCAAACTTGGGAGGGATGTTCCGTGAGGAACTGGCATCTGGACCGCGTACACAATTCAATGGCATCCCTTCGCCGTGTTTCCGGCAACGCCGCCGAGAAGGTGAAGCACCACTTGAAGGGTGCAGCCAGCCGGGCCAAGGAGGCAGCCGCCACCTGCAAGGGCAACGCCAAGGCTACCACTTACCTGTGGAAGCTCAGCGCTGGCTCCGTGGTCGCCGAGTACAAGGCCACTGCCCGGGTCACCCGTGCCGCCTGCAAGGCCAAGGCCGCTCCCGCTGCCCAGGTGTGCAAGGAGAAGGCCGCCAGCGCCGCCATGGTCTGTTCCGACCTGGCCCGTGTGGCTGGTGTCAGCTCCTACCGCTCCGTCCGTAAGAACTGGGATAAAGCCTCCGAGTGGGGCAAGGAGAATTGGGAGAAGGCCGGCGTTGTGGCCAGCCGCGTGCGGGTCCGTGTGGACCGTCACCCCGTCTCCCCCCTTCTGTACATCACCCTGCTGTGCGTCGGCATCGGCGCTGTGGCTTTTAATGGCATGTACACCAAGGCCTATGTGGCCTATGTCAACGGCGAGGAAGTGGGCGTAGTCTCCAGCGAGGAAGAGCTGAGCAGCATCGTGGGCAACGTGGAGACCCGCGTGGCCAGCGTGCTGGGCGAGGAGTACAGCTACGACGCTGAGATCACTCTGGCTCCCACCTACCTGGACGCCGGTACCCAGACCAACTCCCGGGCCGTGGAGGACGCCCTGTTTGAGGACACCGGGGCCCTGATGAGCGCCTATGCCGTGTCCGTGGATGGCCAGGAGCTGGGCTACGCCCAGACCAGCGAAGAGCTGCAGACCATGCTGGACAACGTCACCGAGCCCTACCTCAATGAGCAGACCGTGGAGCACCACTTCACCCAGGACGTAGAGATCTATGAGGTGGAGGTGCCCTCCAACACCGAGTTTACCCCCGACACCCTCCAGTCCACCCTCTCTGGCAACAAGGAGGAGGCGGAGTACGTCACCGTGGAGCGTGGCGATACCTTTAACAGCATTGCCGAGGCCGCCGGCCTCACCGGCGACGAGCTCCAGGCTCTCAACCCCGACGCCGACAGTAGCCAGCTCACCGTGGGCGATCAGCTGCTGGTGAAGCAGGCTGTGCCCATGCTCACCGTGGAGACTGTGGTCACCGAGACCTATGAGGAGACCATCCAGAGCCCCGTGGAGTACGTGGACAACCCCAACCTGTATGAGGGTACCACCCGCCTGAAGGCCGCTGGCCAGGACGGCGTGGAGAAGATCGAGGCCCGCATCACCTGCATCAACGGCCAGGAGACCCAGCGGGAAGAGGTGTCCCGCACCACCGTGCAGGAGGCCACCACCACTTACATGTACCAGGGCACCAAGGAGAAGCCTGCCACCGCTTCCACCGGTTCCTTCATCTGGCCTCTGTCCGGTACCATTACCTCTCGGTTCGGTTACCGTGATATCTTCGGTAGCACTTCCTTCCACTCCGGTCTGGATATTGCCGCTCCCTATGGCACCCAGATCTCCGCTGCTGACGGCGGCACCGTCACCTTCGCCGGTTGGCGTGGCAGCTACGGCCAGACCGTCATCATCACCCATGACGACGGCACCGTCACCTACTACGCCCACTGCTCTTCCCTGCTGGTCAACGCCGGGGACAAGGTGTATCAGGGCCAGGCCATCGCCCGGGTGGGCATGACCGGCACCGCTACCGGCTATCACTGCCACTTCGAAGTGCGTGTGAACGGCAAGAGCGTCGATCCCGAGAATTACCTGTAAGACATTCAAAGCGTGCTGTGAGAAAAACTCCCCGCCAAACAGGGGC
>CABPXX010000212.1 GCA_902461475.1 uncultured Eubacteriales bacterium
GAGTACTACTACATGGTCTACTGCCTGGGCCAGTGGGGTGTGACGGGCAAGACGGTATTCAACGGCAAGGCGGTGGGAGAGCGGCTGCAACACCTGGAGCCCCCGGTGAAGGAGGGCCTCTTCGAGTACGATTTGGCCGACGACGGTATCCATCTATCCAATATCCGCTGGGTGGAGGAGAAGGGGGGCCCCATTCGCATCTACACCACACCCAAGGAGGGGCGGCCCTACGTCATCGGCGGGGACACCGCCGGGGACGGCTCGGACTGGTTTGTGGCCCAGGTGCTGGACAACGTCACTGGGGTGCAGGTGTGCACCCTCCGCCACCAGTACGACGAGGACACCTATACCCGGCAGCTGTACTGTCTGGGGCTGCACTACAACCGTGCCCTGCTGGCCCCCGAGTGCAACTTCTCCACCTATCCGGTGAAGTTGCTGGGGCTCATGGGCTACCCGAAAATCTACGTCCGGGAGGTGGAGGACTCCTTCGATGGACAGATCAAGCACGCATACGGATTCCGAACGGATCGACTCACCCGCCCGGTCATCATTGCCGAGCTGGTGCGGGTGATGCGGGACCACCTGGGGGGCGTCCATGATCGGGCAACGCTGGAGGAGATGCTCACCTTTGTGCGCAATGAGCAGATGCGCCCCGAGGCGGAGCCGGGGGCCCACGATGACTGCATCATGGCCCTGGCAATTGCCCACTATGTGCGGCCTCAGCAGTCCATGCAGGTGGCAGTGGCGGAGCAAAAAGGCACTGCCCGGTGGACCTCGGATATGTGGGAAGACTGGAACCGGGCCAGCGCCGGGGAGCGTGAGATGTTGCTGCGAATGTGGGGGAAGCCTGGGGCCGGATGAGATGATAGGAGGAAATCATGAACAAGAGCGAGAATGAGCGCACCGCAAAGGAGAGGCGGCTGGATGAGTGGAAGCGGAGGCTGTCCGAAAGCAACGCCGCCTACTCCGCTGAGTACGCCCGCATGGACGAGCGGGAGCGCATCTACAACGGAGCACGGGAGCTGCGGCCCCTGGTGCCCGGGGACACCCGGAGGGACGGTGGGGTGCGCAGCGCCGGCCATGTGCGTAACATCATATTTGAAAACATCGAGACCCAGGTGTCCAGCTCCATCCCACAGCCCAAGGTCACTCCCAGCCGGAGGGAGGACGAAAAGCTGGCCGAAGTTGTTGAGTCATTCCTGAGAAACGAGCTGGACCGTCTGCCGTTCGAGGTGATCAACGACTTGGCCGAGCGGACTGTACCAATTCAGGGGGGTGTGGCATTCTTGGTGGAATGGGACAACCGGGAGCGCACCCACGACACGGTGGGGGCGGCGGTGGTGCGGATGCTCCACCCCAAGCAGCTGGCCCCACAGCCCGGGGTGTTCACATCCATCCAGGACATGGACTGGGTGATCGTGAAAATACCAACCACCAAGGGAGCTATCAAGCGGGAGTATGGCGTGGACTTGACCACGGAGGGCGAAAGCGAGCCGCAGGTGCGAGGAGCGGACGGGGTGAGCTCTGAAGAGGACGCCGTCACTCGGTATGTGGGATATGAGAAAAACCCCGAAGGGGGCGTGAACCGGTACTGCTGGGTCAACGATGTGGTGCTGGAGGACCTGGAGGACTACCAGGCCCGGAGGCAGCCTGTGTGCAAGCAGTGCGGCCGGGTGAGGCCCCTGCCCGGACAGCTCATCCAACAGCCGCCCGCTCCACCGGATAACGAGGCTGGGCTACGCAGTGAGGTGGCGGGGCAGATCCTGACTCAGGTTGTGGCCCAGGAGGTCATGGCCGGGGGCGGAGGTCTCGACAGCCTCCCGGTAGAGCCGGACCAGATGCAGGCACCAAAGGAGTATCAGGGGGGCGGATGCCCCTGGTGCGGCTGTGAGGAATTTGAAGACCAGGTGCAGGAGTATGAGCAGGTCATCCTTCCCGTGGTCACACGGGGCGGGATGGAGATTCCGGGGGTAACCCCCGATCTGGACCAAGAGGGAAACCCGGTGATGCGCCCCACCCTTATCCCCTTCTACAAGCCGGACGTATTCCCCATTGTGCTGCAGCGCAGTGTGTCTGTGTACGGCAAATTGCTGGGCAACTCGGATGTGGACATGATTTCCGACCAGCAAAACACCATTAATCGCCTGGAGCAGAAGATCATTGACCGGATTATGAAGGCGGGCACCAGAATCACTCTACCCGACAACGCCTCTCTGCGGCTGGACCCGAACGATGGGGAGCGGTGGTACATCGGTTCAGCTGCAGACAAGGCCATGATCGGAGTGTACGACTTCAAGGGCGATCTCCAGTATGAAATGACATATCTGGCGCAGGTCTACGAGGAGGCACGCCAAACCCTGGGCATCACCGACTCCTTCCAGGGACGGGTGGACACCACGGCCACGAGCGGGAAAGCAAAGCAATTCTCGGCGGCTCAGGCAGCCGGACGGTTGGAGAGCAAGCGGATCATGAAAAACGCCGCATATGCAGAGCTTTTCTCCATGCTGTTCCGGTTCTGGCTGGCCTACGGGGACGAGCCCCGCCCTGTAACAGCGACGGACAACCAGGGGCACATGGCGTTTGACGAGTTCAACCGCTATGACTTCCTGGAGCGTGACGCCGACGGCCAGTACTACTGGAACGACGAATTTCTGTTCTCGGTGGACACCGCCGCAACCCTGGCCAGTAACCGGGAGGCCATGTGGCAGGAGACCCGGCAAAACCTCCAGACGGGCGCCTTTGGAGACCCGGCGGCCACCGAGACCCTCATCCTATTCTGGACCAAGATGGAGCAGCTACACTACCCAGGAGCTGGGGACACCAAGCAGGCCCTGGAGCAGCGAATGCAGCGGGAGCAGCAACAGGCCCAAGCCCAGCTGGAGGCAATTCAGCGGGCTAGGATGGGACAAACTCAACAACAACTGACGCAAGGCGATAGCGGGAATATGCCAATCCAAATGGGAGAGGAGGGAATGAGATGAAGGAGCAGAAGGGCTATATTGGCCGCATCCAGAACACCGGCACCCAGGTGGTGAAGGCACCGCATCAGATTACGGCGGCCAAGACCGGGACTGTGAAGACCGGGAAAGATTTGCGATCCGGCAAGTAAGCACAACCAGTAAAAACGCAGGAACAGCGGGAAAATCCAATCATGAAAGGAAACACCATGGAAATCACTGAATCTCAGATTTATGCAGGCTTTGGGCTGGAACAGCCGCAGCAGGAGCAGCCCGAACAGGAGAGCACCATGCCCGCCGCCGGAGTAGAGCAGCCCACCCAGGAGCCGGGTGCTCCTGCTCAGGAGGAAGTCCAGCAGGTGGAGACATCTCCCACGGGGGAGACAGAGACCGAACGGGAGCCGGAGCAGACCGAGCATCAGGTGGAGGACTCTCAGGGAGAGATGAGCCTGGAGCAACGGCGGGAGAATGCCGCCCGCCGCCGCCGGGCCGAGACCCAGGCTGCCATCAATGAGGCG
>CABPXX010000213.1 GCA_902461475.1 uncultured Eubacteriales bacterium
GTTGAAAGGCTAACGGGCGAGAGGATGGGGCTGTCCGGCCCCATCCTCCCCCATCTCTCACACATTGGAGGCACGCTATGCAAAGCCAGAGTTCCATGTTTCAAGCCAGCTTTGTCTATACCGATGAGATTCTCTCGGATTTCGAGAAGCTATACCATCTCAAAGGCTCCCTCTCCCCTGTGGCACGGATCATCTGTGGGGTGTTGGGTGTGGCGGGTGCCATCTACTTTGGCTTTCAGCTGTACCGCCACGGGTTCCAAATCGCCACGGCTGGCTATCTCATCGTCTGTTCCCTGATGATTCTGGTGGCGGTGTCCAGCCGTCGGCGCAGCGGTACCGACGACACCTTGAAAAAGTACCGCAAATACTACGAGAACCACCGGGCCACCTTTCGCATTGATGCCGATGGTGTGACGATGAAGCTGGAGGGCCAGAAAAACCACGCCCACAGCAAGTTCCGCCAGATTTACGGTCTGTCTGAAACGGAACGCTGCTTCTACTTCGTCATCAAGGGCAAGGCCTATTACATTCTTCCCAAAAAGGCCCTGTCCCCGGAAGACGCAGACGCTCTGCGCACCTATATGCAGCAGCAGTGCAAAAAGAAGTTCCAATTCTATGCCCTGTAAGCCGCATGCCTTTTGGATAGCCTGGTGATACTATGATTCAAGCCGTCATTTTTGACATTGACAACACACTATACGACTATGACTCCGCCCACGTCGTGGCCTTTCAGGCCCTGACGGAGTACGCCCAGCACACGCTGGGGGTGGACCCGGAGACCTTTGAGGCCCTGCATCAGCGGGCCAATCAGCTGCTCCAGGCCCGCACCGGCGGCGACTGCGCCGCCATCCACAACCGTCTGCTCCGGTATCAGATTTTGTTGGAGGAGCTGGGCCAGCCCATCCTCCACGCCCCTGTCATGGAGCGTCTGTACTGGAACACCCTCATCGACGCCGCTGTGCCCAGTCCCGGCGCACGGGACTGTCTGGAGCAGCTGCGCCAGGCGGGTCTCCGCCTGGGGGTGGGCACGGACATGACCGCCGACTGGCAATACTCAAAGCTGGAGCGGCTGAACCTGTTGCCCCTGCTGGACTTTGTGGTCACCAGCGAAGAGGTCACCCAGGAAAAGCCCGGCGCCCGCTTCTTCCAGCTCTGCCGGGAGAAGGCAGGCTGTCCGGCCTCCGCCTGCGTCTTTGTGGGGGACAACCACAGCAAGGACGTGGAGGGCGCCAAACGGGCCGGGATGCGCCCGGTATGGTACCGCCCTCACAGCGGCCCAGATGCCCCCCTCCTGGTGGACGGCGTGCTGGAGGTACGCAGGCTGGATAGCCTGGCGGACTACCTGCTGTCGTTGCTGGGGGCCAACCATGAGAAAGAGGATGTATCATGAAACGCGATCGTCAGTCGGTCAATGACCGCCACACCCGGATTCTCTCCCTGCTGCGGGAGCGCAGAGAGATCAAAGTGGAGGAGCTATCCCAAATCTTCGATGTCTCCCCCATGACCATTCGCCGGGATTTACAGCACCTGGAGGACCAGGGCCTGATCAGCCGTTTCTACGCTGTGGCGGAGCAGCCCGTCTCCCCCGCCGGAGATGCCGACCAGGTGAAGCTGTACCGGGATCTCATCAGCCAGTACGCCGCCAATCTGGTGGCGGAAAACGATCAGATCTTCATCAACGGCAGCCGCACCGCCCTGGGGCTGCTGGACTTCCTGGAGGGGAAAAATGTACGGGTGTTCACCAACAACGGCCTGGTGTGCGCCCGGAAATATCCCTCCAACCTGCGCATAACCCTGTCCGGCGGAGAAGTGCGGGGCCAGAACGCCATTCTCACCGGGGACTGCACCATACGCAACCTGCTCATGGTACACGCCCGAAAGGCGTTCATCGGCTGCACGGGCATCTCCCCCAACGGAGAGCTGCTGTGCGGCATCCCCACGGAGCTGGGCATCAACGAGACCATGCTCAGCCACTCCGACCGCTACTTCATCCTGGCCGACCACACCAAGGTGGGCGTCATTGGCACCTATGCCAGCCTGCACTTGGAGAAAATGGGTACCGTCATCACCGATGAATTGGCCCCCGCCGCCGTGGTGGAACAGCTGCGGTATATTGGCATGGAGGTCATTCAGGTGACCAAGGATAAGGTACAATAAATTGCGCAAATTGAAAACGGCATAAAAAGAGACATGGTTTGCAGACCTCTGGTAGAATGAAGTTACCACACACCATTCTGAAAGGAGTCTGTAAACCATGTCTGAGAAGATTGTACAGAGGTATCATACATGAAGAGAGAATATGCAGAGGCATACGTCAGATGGTATGATGAGAAGACAGTGAATCTGAATATGTTATTTACTGAGACAAAGATTTGCACATTCTTTGCAGTAATTGCCGTGATAGCAGCCTGTATGAGTAGACGAGCGATTGTTGCAATCATTATGGCTGTGTTAGTCTTTGCACATGGAATTACGGCAGTTGTTCTGAAAAAGACAGTACATGAATTGACGTATGCCCAGCGATTCTTGTTAACAGGATGTTCTGCGATGTTCGGATCGGTCGTATTTTTTCTGATGTCGATGATGATAGTGGAGGGAACCGGTTTTTGGGCTGGGTATTATATCGTATTACCGGTCATGTGGTTTCTGGTCGTTTGCATCAACTTGTGGACGACATGGAATCGTGCCAGGAAAGGATATTATGCGAGAAAAGAATCACCAAAGGTAAAAAAAGGCGTAGTCGGTGTTTCAATCTTCTTTCCACTTGCTGGAATCATGGTCGCCAAAGTCACTGCGCCGTTCTTGGGGCAGTACGCGGTGAGAACCATTGCAATCTGGCTTCTTTTCCTCACAAGTGCGGCGTTTACTATAGGATGTCCCAATTTTCTCAAGGCATACCTGGTCCAAAAGTACGAGATTCATGGTGCATCAGTGGAAGCATATTACTCGGAAGGAGGAAAGAAGAAGCCGTTGCTATTGCGGATTTTCCTTGTGGTGCTAGTTGGTGCATTGATTTTTATTGGAATACCATCGGTTGTAGGAATCATAGCTCACTATTTGAGCTTATGATATGATTCTACTAACGCCAAGCATGACACAATGTATAGATACAAAGGCTCCCGGAACCCAGCGGATTCCGGGAGCCTTTGTATCTGTGTGGGGGAGTACACCTATGATGCGCTGAGCAGAAGTACGTCGGAAAGCGCCACAGATGGAGGTAGTGTGGTAGTGTCAAGAGTTTTTCGCAAATTGGTTTGCAGGCCTCGGGAAAAAATGAGGGTCAATCCCAAATTCTGTGTAAACTCCATTTGGGGTGCAAATAGAGCAAAATTTATTTGTGGCGGCAGCAGGGGCATCCGGCTGCCGCCTTTTCAACAACATAACGCCGGTGGGACTGGATGTCAAGGGCGGCGAAGCCGTTCATCTTGCCCTTGACGTTTGGCCCCGACGGTGTTAGTCGGGCATGCGTTCG
>CABPXX010000214.1 GCA_902461475.1 uncultured Eubacteriales bacterium
TCTCCAACCAGTTGGACGTGATGTGCATCAAGGGCAGTTGTGCCTCCCGCACCGTGCTGGAGGACGCAGGGGCTGAGGATGCGGACATTGTCGTCGCCGCCACCAGCTCGGACGAAATCAACCTGCTGTGCGGTCACACCGCCAAGCGCCTGGGCGTGCCCTATACCGTGGCCCGGGTGCGCAACCGTGACTACCTGGCCGATCTGGACAACCTGCGCCGGGACCTGGGCATCACCAAGCTCATCAATCCCGAGTCTGCCGCCGCCATGGACATCTCCCGGATGATTCGCCTGCCCAACGCCGCCGACGTGGATACCTTTGCCAAGGGCAAGGCGGAGATCATCTCCTTCCACGTCCAGCCCGGGGACCATATGGCCGATCAGCCCCTGTCCCACCTGGCCACCAAGATCAAGAACCTGCCTATCCTCTTCTGCGCCGTGGAGCGCGGTGCAGAGGTGATGATTCCCAACGGCTCCTTCATCCCTCAGGTGGGGGATAAGGTCTATGTGGCGGGCACCCCCAGCGGGGTGAGCCAGTTCTTCAAGGTGCTGGGCCGCCACAGCCACCGGGTCCGCTCCGCCTTCATCATCGGCGGCGGACGGGTCACCTATTACCTGCTCCAGCAGCTGGAGAAGCTGGGCATCCAGTGCAAGGTGGTGGAGAAAAACGAGACCCGGTGCAGACAGCTGGCCGAGTGGTTCCCCAACGCCCTCATTCTCCACGGAGACGGCACCGACCCGGAGCTGCTCACCGAGGAGTGTATGCCCGCCAGCGATGTGTTTATCGCCCTCACCGACCGGGACGAGGACAACCTGATTATCTCCCTCTACGCCCACCAGTGCGGCGTGCACAAGATCATTGCCAAGTCCAACCGGCAGAACTACTCCCTCATCGCCCGCTCCGCCGGAGTGGAGTCGGTGGTGTCTCCCAAACTCACCACCGCCTATCAGATTCTCCGCATGGTGCGTGGCATCCAGAACTCCAAGGGCAGCCGCATGACCGCCCTGCACCACATCGCCAATGGACAGGCAGAGGCCATGGAGTTTGTGGTCTGTTCTTCCACCCGCAACCTGGGCACCCCGCTGAAGGATTTGAAGCTGAAAAACGGCGTTCTCATTGCCGGCATTGTCCGGGGCGATCAGGTCATCATCCCCGAGGGTAACAGCTACCTCCAGGTGGATGACATTGTCATCGTCATTGCCAAGGACAGCGGCATTGTAGACCTCAACGACATCTATGCCGACTCCTTCGGCCTGAGAGGCGCTCTATGAATTTTAAAACCGTATTTCGCGTGGCAGGGTTCACCCTGCTGGTGGAGGCGGCGGCCATGCTGCTGCCCATGGGCGTGGCCCTGTACTACGGAGAGGACCCCTCTCCCTTCCTGAAAACCATCGGTATCATGGTGGTGCTGGGGCTGTTGTCCGTGTTCGCCCTGCGGGGGCAGCGGAAGTTCTTTGCCCGGGAGGGATTCTTCTCTGTGGGTCTCATCTGGGTGCTGTCCGGTGTGTTTGGCGCCCTGCCCTTCTGGTTCTCCGGCCAGTTTGGCTCCTATGTGGACTGCTTCTTTGAGACCATCTCGGGCTTTACCACCACCGGCTCCTCCATCCTCACCGCCATTGAGGGCCTGCCTCTGGGGCTGCTGTTCTGGCGCTCCTTCACCCACTGGCTGGGCGGCATGGGCGTGCTCATTCTCACCACCGCTCTGCTCCCCTTCCTGGGCATCAACTCCACTCACCTCATCCGGGCGGAGAGCCCCGGCCCGGTGAAGAGCAAGCTGGTGCCCCGGGCCTCCCAGTCCTCCAAGATTCTCTACGCCATCTACCTGGCGCTCACCGTTATCCAGGTGTTCTGCCTGCGGATTGCGGGAATGCCCTGGTATGACTCCTTCATCCACGCCTTTGGCACCGCTGGTACCGGTGGCTTCTCCAACCGCAACCTGTCGGTGGGGGCCTACGGCAACCCCACCTTCGAGATCATCATCACCATTTTCATGATCCTGTTCTCTCTGAACTTTGCCCTGTACTTCCTGGTACTCACGGGCAAGATCAAACAGGCACTGAAAAGCGATGAGCTGCGGTTCTTTCTGGCGGTCACCGCCATTGCCACCGCCATCATTTCCATAAACATAGCGGCCAGCATGCCCACATATGCTGATGCTGTACGCACCGCTGCCTTCCAGGTGGCCTCGGTGATCTCTACCACCGGCTTTGCCACGGCGGACTTCAACCGATGGCCGGAACTGTCCCGGATGCTGCTGGTGATTTTGATGTTCATTGGCGCCTGTGCCGGGTCCACCGGTGGCGGTATGAAGTGTTCCCGCATTCTGGTCATTCTGCGCACCATCAAGGCCCAGGTGCGCTCCATCATCCACCCCCGGGCGGTGTCCGTGGTGAAGCTGGATGGAGCGCCTCTGTCCGACTCCACGGTGCGCACCATCTACACCTACTTCGCCACCTACATTTTCATCATCTTTGTCTCTGCACTGGTGGTGGGGTTGGACAACTTCTCCTTCGGCACCACCCTCACCGCCGTCATCACCTGCATCAGCAACGTGGGACCTGGTCTGGAGGCCGTGGGACCCATGGGCAACTTTGCCGCCTTCTCCCCCTTGAGCAAACTTGTCCTCAGCATGTGCATGGTCATTGGACGGTTGGAGATTTTCCCCATCCTGGTGCTCTTCAGCCGCAGCGCCTGGAAACGCTCTTAAGTTCCCTTTCACAATCGAATACAAGTCCCCTCAGCTCTTTGCTCTTGAAGTCCCTGCCACCCCTGGGAGGGGTGTTATGAGTGTTCACCCATTGGCAAAATTCAGAAAAAGGAGTTGTAGTTCTCATGACGGAAAACCTGTTTTGGCTGGGCATTTTAGGTGCCATTCTGGCTCTGCTCTTTGCCTTTGCGCAAAGCCGCAAGGTGCTGGCCTACTCGGAAGGCAGCGACACCATGCAGAAAATCGCGTCTGCCATTCGCAAGGGCGCAAATGCCTATCTGCGACATCAGTACGCCACCGTGTTCAAGGTCTTCGCAGTGGTCTTTGTCATCCTGCTGGTGTTATGCAAGTTCGGACTTCTGGACAACTGGTTTATCCCCTTTGCCTTCCTCACCGGCGGCATCTACTCCGCCATTTCCGGGTTTGTGGGCATGAGAATCGCCACCTCCTCCAACGCCCGTACGGCGCAGGCGGCCTCGGAGAGTCTGAACAAGGGACTGAACGTGGCCTTCTCCTCCGGCGCCGTCATGGGCTTCACCGTGGTGGGTCTGGGCCTGTTTGACATCTCGGTGTGGTTCCACATTCTCAAGTACATCGCCCACTATGACGCCGCCCACATCGCCCAGACCATGGTGATGTTCGGCATGGGTGCCTCCTTCATGGCCCTCTTTGCCCGTGTGGGCGGCGGCATCTTCACCAAGGCTGCCGACGTGGGTGCGGACCTGGTGGGCAAGGTGGAGGCGGGCATCCCCGAGGATGACCC
>CABPXX010000215.1 GCA_902461475.1 uncultured Eubacteriales bacterium
TACCGGCTGATGAAGCGGGCCATGGTGGACGCCATCCTGTCCATGAAGGAGTACAATCGCTTCTCCAAGGGCATTTTCGGCTGGGTGGGCTTCCGCACCAAGTGGCTGCCCTATGAGAATGTGCAGCGGGTGGCAGGGGAGACCAAGTGGTCCTTCTGGAAGCTGTTTCTCTACTCCATCGAGGGCATCGTGGCCTTTTCCACTGCCCCGCTGGCCATGGCCTCGGTGTTCGGCATCATCACCTGCCTGTGCGCCGCCCTGGCCCTGTGCTTTATCCTGGTGCGCACCATCCTCTTTGGCGACCCGGTGGAGGGCTGGCCCAGCATGATGTGCGTGATGCTCTTCTTGGGGGGCATCCAGTTGCTGTCCATCGGCGTCATCGGTCAGTACCTGGCCAAGACCTATCTGGAAACCAAGCATCGTCCCATCTACATCCTGCAAGAGAGCAGCGATGGCACAAAAAAGGATGAAGGGGTACAATCATGAGTATTTTGGAAGTGAATAACGTCTCCATCCGGTATATGACGGGAGATTTTAAAGACATCGGCATCAAAGAGTACGTCACCCGCCGCCTGCGGGGCAAGTACGAGGTGAAGAAGTTCTGGGCGGACAAGCACGTCACCTTCTCCCTGGAGAAGGGGGACATGCTGGGCATCATCGGCACCAACGGTGCAGGTAAATCCACCCTGTTGAAGGCCATCTCCGGCATCATGGAGCCCACCGAGGGGTACGTGCACCGAGAGGGCACCATTGCCGCTCTATTGGAGCTGGCCAGCGGCTTTGACGGGGACCTGACGGTGCGGGAGAACACCTACCTGCGTGGAGCCATGCTGGGCTATACCCGCAAGTTCATGAACGAGATGTACGACCAGATCATCGAGTTTGCCGACCTGAAGGAGTTTGAGGACCGCCCCTTTAAGCAGCTGTCCTCGGGCATGAAGTCCCGTCTGGCCTTCTCCATCGCCTGTCTGGTCCAGCCGGATATCCTCATTCTGGACGAGGTGCTGTCCGTGGGTGACGGCGCCTTCCGCCGCAAGAGCGAGGCCAAGATGAAGGAGATCATCTACGGCGGCGCCACCTCCATTCTGGTCTCCCACTCCCTGGAGCAGGTCCGGGAGATGTGCACCAAGATTTTGTGGCTGCACAAGGGCCACCAGGTGGAGTTTGGGGACGACGTCCAGGGCATCTGCGACCGCTATCAGGAGATGCTGGACGGCAAGCGGAAGATCGAGGTCCCTGCCGACTGAACCATCCTCTATATCAACCCCCTCGCCCCATGGGCAGGGGGTTTTTCCTTGCGGAAAAAACATCGGTCACAGTGCAAAAAAGGCACTACTCAACGGGACGAAAAGGTGGTATAATCCCACAAAGGGCGTTGACCGTGCTGACTCCCTGTAAGGCTCGTACACCATAGGCTGTCTGTCCCACAAGGAGGACAGACCACACCACACATATGGAGGTAATCAGTATGCGTTTTACTCTTCCCCGTGATCTGTACCATGGAAAAGGCTCTCTGGAGGAGCTGAAGAACCTGAAGGGCACCCGTGCATTTGTCGTCACTGGCGGTGGCAGCATGAAGCGATTTGGCTTCCTGGCTCGGGTGGAGAATGCCCTGAAGGAAGCGGGCATGGAGGTACATATTTTTGAGGGCGTGGAGCCCGATCCCAGCGTCACCACCGTGATGCGAGGCGCTGAGGAGATGCGCCAGTTCCAGCCTGACTGGATTGTGGCCATCGGCGGCGGCAGCCCCATCGACGCGGCCAAGGCCATGTGGGCGTTCTATGAGTACCCCAACGTCACCTTCGATGACCTCATTGTCCCCTTCAACTTCCCCACGCTGCGGCAGAAGGCCCATTTCTGTGCCATCCCCTCCACCTCCGGCACCGCCACTGAGATCACCGCCTTCTCCGTCATCACCGACTACGACAAGGGCATCAAGTACCCCCTGGCCGACTTCAACATCACCCCCGATGTGGCCATTGTGGACCCCGAGCTGGCCGAGAAGATGCCCCCCAAGCTCACCGCTCACACCGGTATGGACGCCATGACCCACGCCATTGAGGCCTATGTGTCCACCGTCCACTGCGACTACACCGACCCCCTGGCCCTCCACGCCATCCAGATGGTGCACAACGACTTGAAGAAGTCCTATGAGGGTGACATGAATGCCCGGGACCGGATGCACAACGCCCAGTGCCTGGCCGGCATGGCCTTCTCCAACGCCCTGCTGGGCATCGTCCACTCCATGGCCCACAAGACCGGCGCCGTGTTTGAGGGCGGTCACATCATCCACGGCGCGGCCAACGCCATGTACCTGCCCAAGGTCATCCAGTACAACGCCAAGAACCCCGAGGCCGCCCAGCGCTACGCCTACATCGCCCGCTTCATGGGCCTGGAGGGCAGCGACACCCAGTCCCTGGTGGCCGCTCTGGTGGCTGAGCTGCGCCACATGAACGATGAGCTGAACATTCCCCAGTGCATTGCCCACTACGGTGAGGGCGGCACCATTGCCGAGCAGGGCTTCGTGGGCGAAGAGGAGTTCCTGGCCAAGCTGCCGGAGATCGCCAAGAACGCTCTGGGCGACGCCTGCACCGGCTCCAACCCCCGCCAGCCCGACCAGGCGGACATGGAGAAGCTGCTCCGGGCCTGCTATTACGACCTGGACGTTGACTTTTAATCCTTTAGCGTGTAAAATAGGGGGAGGGGTATGGCTCTCCCCCTATTTTCTTTTGCGCGATACCCTCATGGAAGGAGATTGTTATGTTTCGAATTGCGGAAAAAACCCCGCTGAACCCCACCGTCACCAAGATGGTCATCGAGGCCCCTCTGGTGGCCAAAAAGGCGCAGCCGGGTCAGTTTATCATTGTACGCCCCTTCGAGGACTCCGAGCGGATTCCTCTGACCATTGCCGACTTTGACCGCCAGGCCGGTACCATCACCATCATTTTTCAGATCGTCGGCGGCACCACCATGGAGCTCAACCAGCTGGAGGCGGGCCAGTCCGTCCACGACTTTGTGGGTCCCCTGGGCCGGGCCAGCGAGCTGGAGGGCCTGAAGAAGGTGGCAGTGGTGGGCGGCGGCGTGGGCTGCGCCATCGCCTATCCCACTGCCAAGCGCCTCCACGAGCTGGGGGCCGAGGTGCACTCCATCGTGGGCTTCCGCTCCAAGGACCTGGTGATTTTGGAGCAGGAGTTTGAGGCGGTGTCTGACCACATGGCCAAGATGAGCGACGACGGCACCTGGGGCGAGAAGGGCCTGGTGACCAACGCGCTGGAGGCCCTCATTCAGGCGGGCAACCAGTACGACGAGGTCATCGCCATTGGACCCCTCATCATGATGAAGTTTGTCTGCAAGCTCACTGAGAAGTACGGCATCAAGACCACCGTGTCCATGAACCCCATCATGATCGACGGCACCGGCATGTGCGGCGGCTGCCGCCTGA
>CABPXX010000216.1 GCA_902461475.1 uncultured Eubacteriales bacterium
CTCCTGGGCCACCGCCCGGACGTTGCGGCGGAAGGCGTCGGCGCTCTCGTTGTCCGGACAGACCCGGTAGTCCAGAATGGCGCTACCGTGACAGGGGAAGGAGGGATACTTGCCGAAGGCGATGCTGCGCACCCCATAGGCCTCATGGAAGGCCCGGGCCACGCTGTATACGTTGATATCCCCGCCGAAGAGCAGGGGCTGGAAGGAACAGGTTTCCATGGGAATAGGACTCCTTTAACACTTGTTTCTCTGCAAAAGTCTCGCAGAGTTCCGTCGCCCGCAGGCGACGGAAAAATTGGAATTGCGTCATTTCTCGGGACATGTGCACGAGAAATGACACTTCTCAGCCCGCAAACGTGCGAGCAAAGCGAGTGCGATGCAGCGGGCTGCATCCAACTCGAGAAAATGCTTGCATTTTCGAGACGATTGTTATCCGTTGGCACGCTGTACCAGGAACACGCCCTGAATCTGGGACAGCTTATTGATGACTCCGGTGAGCTCGTTGCGGTCCTTCACCGACAGCTCCAGGAAGATGGTGGCGTAGCCGTCGGGCTGGGAGCGGGCGGAGAGATTGTTTACCTTCACCTTCTGGGTGGACAGGGCCATGGCTACGTCCAGGGCCAGGCCGTCCCGGTCCTTGGCGGAGATCTCCAGGGAGGTGCGGTAGTTGATTTGATCGCCCTCCACCCAGGACACGGCCACCCAGCGCCCTGCCTCCTCCGGCTTGCGGCGCAGGGGGTCGGCGTTGGGGCAGTCCTTGCGGTGGATGGAAACGCCATAGCCCCGGGTGATGAAGCCCACCACCGGGTCTCCGGGGACGGGGGTGCAGCACTTGGAGAACTTGACGGTGCAGTTGTCCAGCCCCTCCACCAGAATGCCGTTGGAGGAGTGGCGGGGCTTTTGGCCCGTGGGGGTGGACACCTTGGCCGCGGCGGGGAAGATGGTATCTCCCTTGGCCAGAGAGGCCTGGAGCACCTTCTGCTCTGCCTTGTGCTGGTCGTCCCGAATGATGCGCTGCAGCTCCTCCTTGATGCGGGCCACCGCCTTCTGGGCGGACATGCCGCCGTAGCCGATGGCGGCGTACACCTCGTCCAGGGAGCCGGTGACCTCGGGGGTGGCGGTGATGGAGGCCATGGTCAGGCCCATGTGTTTCAGCTCGGTCTCAAAGGCGGCTCGCCCGGTGGCGATGTTCTCCTCCCGGCGCTCCTTTTTAAACCACTGGCGGATCTTGTTTCGGGCCTCGTTGGACTTACAGATCTTCATCCAGTCCCGGCTGGGGCCTCGGGCGGCCTTGGAGGTGATGATCTCCACAATGTCCCCGTTTTTTAGGGGGGTGTCATAGGTGACAATGCGCCCATTGACCCGGGCGCCCGTCATGGAGTTGCCCACGGCGGAGTGGATGGAGTAGGCAAAGTCAATGGGGGTGGCCCCGGCGGGCAGGCTCTTCACGTCTCCGTTGGGGGTGAACACGAACACCTCGTCGGCGAACATATCCACCTTCAAGGTGCTGACAAATTCCTCGGCGTCGGTGTCCTGCTGGCTCTCCAGCAGCTTGCGCACCCACTCAAACTCCTTCTCGCTGCCCAGCTTGTCGTTGGCCAGCCCCTGCTTATACTTCCAGTGGGCGGCTACGCCGTATTCGGCGGTCTGGTGCATCTCCCAGGTGCGGATTTGCACCTCGAAGGGGATGCCGTCCCGGCCGATGACGGTGGTGTGCAGGGACTG
Organism: uncultured Eubacteriales bacterium; assembly: GCA_902461475.1. Classification (GTDB taxonomy): domain Bacteria; phylum Bacillota; class Clostridia; order Oscillospirales; family Oscillospiraceae; genus Enterenecus. Next base: position 1,726 of record CABPXX010000216.1, read on the forward strand.
ATAGCCGTTGGGCTTGGGGGTGCCGATGTAGTCTTTGAACCGGCCCAGCACCGGGTTATACATGTCGTGGATGGAGCCCAGCACATTATAGCAGCTGGGGATGTCTGGGACAATGACGCGGAAGGCATATAAATCAAAAATTTCCTTGAAATTTTTGTTCTGTGTGTACATCTTCCGGTACAGGGAGTAGATGTGCTTGACCCGGCCGTACACCTTGCACTGGATGCCGTCGGCTATCAGCCCCCCTTGCGGGGGGCGCCGCCCGCCCCCCAGCCGCTCCTCCAGCTGCTGCTGGATGTTGGAGAAGAACTGGGCGTTGCGGGTGGTGATGCTCTCCAGCTCCTGCTCCACCTCCTCATAGCCGATGGGGTCCAGGTAGCGCAGGGAGATGTCCTCCAGCTCCCACTTGATGCGCTGCATACCTAAGCGGTGGGCGATGGGGGCGTAGATCTCCATGGTCTCCAGGGCCTTCTCCCGCTGCTTCTTCTCCGACTGGTACTGGAGGGTGCGCATGTTGTGCAGGCGGTCGCACAGCTTGATGAGGATGACCCGCACGTCCTGGGCCATGGCCATGAACATCTTGCGCAGGTTCTCCATCTGCTCCTCTTCCTTGGAGGTGTACTGCATCCGGGTCAGCTTGGTGACCCCCTCCACCAGGTCCGCCACCGTGGAGCCAAAGAGTTTGGCGATGTCGTCGTGGGAGGCGTCGGTGTCCTCAATGCAGTCGTGGAGCAGGGCGGCGATGATGGAGTCCAAATCCAGGTCCAGCTCGTTGACAATCTCCGCCACCGCCAGGGGGTGGGTGATGTAGGGCTCTCCGCTCTTGCGCAGCTGGGCGCCGTGGTGGGCGTTGGCGTAGTCAAAGGCGGTGCGCAGCCGCTTCACATCGGCGTTGGGGTTGCGCTGAAGCACCTGTTGCTCCAGAGCCTGGTAGCGTGTTTCGATGGATTCCATGGTCATACCTCCTCGGGCGTCCGGGCAACGGACACGGGTGTGGACGGGGGCCACACACAAAACTCTCTCTCCATAGTCTGGACCAATCTGGTCCAGGGTCATACCATAACATGGGGAATATACAGAAAATGGGGGTGGATTTACCCCAAATCGTGGCGGAGCTGGCGCATCATGCCCGCCTGCTCCAAATCCACCTTCTCCCGGGGGCGGCACAGCCGCACCGTGGCCTGCTGGTTTTGCACCGCCACCTGGATGAGCCCCCGCTCATCCATCACGTGCAGGCACACCAGGGCCTTGCCGTAGGAGCGGTGGCCGGAAAAACTGCGGGTGACTTGGCGCAGCAGCTGGTCCATGGGGGCCTGGGCGGGCCCGGCGGCGCACAGCTGCTCCAAATACCGCCACAGGTGGGCGAAGTCCCGGCGCTGGGGGAGCATCAGAGACGCCTCCCAGGGGGACAGGGTCTCCCCGGCCTGGAGCCGGCGGAACAGGGAGCGCTCCAGCTGGGAGCGGGTGGGGGCGGGGCGCAGGTCGCACAGCTGCAATTGCACCGTGCGGTTGCCCCGGAACTGATTGATCTGTAACGTAAAGGCGATATCCAGCCGCTGGCCGTTTTCAATGCCGCAGGCGGCGGTGTTGGCAGAAAAGAAGATGGCGTCCATGGCCACCCCGTCCCGGCGCAGCTTCAATTTCAGGTGGCGGCCACCTCCCACATCCGTGTGGGAGAGCACACACACCGAGCGCAGCAGAAACACCGGCTTTGGG
>CABPXX010000217.1 GCA_902461475.1 uncultured Eubacteriales bacterium
ACCCAAAGCCAGAATATAGCCCCGTAGCCCCCGGCAGCGGCGGAGGCCGCACCGCCCAGCTCATTGCCGAGCTGCTCCTCCCCGCCCTCAGCAATCCCCACCTGGCCCCTCTGGGAGACGGGGCATTGCTGGATGTAAATGGCCCACTGGCCTTCTCCACCGACAGCTTTGTCATTGACCCCATCTTCTTCCCCGGCGGGGACATCGGCAAGCTGGCGGTGTGCGGCACCGTCAACGACCTTGCCATGTGCGGAGCAATTCCCAAGTACCTGAGCTTGGGTATAATTTTGGAAGAGGGCTTCCCGGTGGCGGATTTGAAGCGCATCATCACCTCCCTGGCCCACACCGCTGCCTCCTGCGGGGTGCAGGTGGTGACAGGAGACACCAAAGTGGTGGAGCGTGGCCACGGCCATGGAATCTACCTGAACACCTCCGGCATCGGGGAAGTGAAATGGCCGGGACTGTCCCCCCAGGCCATCCGAGAGGGCGACCAAATTATCGTCAGCGGCACCGTGGGCGACCACGGCACTGCCGTGATGCTGGCTCGAAGCGGGATGCTCCAGGGGGATGAACTGGTCTCTGACTGTATGCCCCTCAACCAGCTGGCCGCCGCGGCCCTGTCTGTGGGGGGCGTGCGGGTGCTGCGAGACCCCACCCGTGGCGGCGTGGCCACGGTGCTCAATGAGTTTGTGGAGGGCACACCGCTATGCGCCCAGGTGCAGGAGGACGCCGTGCCGGTGCGGCCCCAGGTGGAGGCCGCCTGTGCCCTTCTGGGGCTGGACCCCCTGTACTGCGCCAACGAGGGCAAGCTGCTGGCGGTGGTGGACCCCGAGACCGCTCCGGCGGTGCTGGAGGCCCTGCGCTCCACCCCCGGCGGCGAGAACGCCGCCATCATTGGCTCCATCACCACCCAGTTCGGAGGGCGGGCGGTGATGAAAACTGCCTTTGGGGCCCACCGTGTGTTATCCAAGCTATCCGGCGCACAGTTGCCGAGAATCTGTTAAAAAGTGAGGGGATGTCACCATGCAGACCAACGAAAAAATCCAAATTCAGCCCGAAGAGATTGTACCCACCGCAGAGAAGATGCGCCAGGCGGGGCGGCTGCTCATCATGATTCACGGACACATTGAAAACGACGGCACCCCCGTGGTCACCTACGACTACGATGACGGCCCCAACGTCTTGAGCTACGAGGTGCGGGGCCACGCCACCGTGCCCACCATCTCCCACATCTACGACGCCGCCGCCCAGTGGGCAGAGCGAGACGTGGCAGAGCTGGTGCCCATCACCTTTGAGGGGCTGGATTGCAGCCAACGGCTGTTTATGCCGGACAACCTGCTCAGCGGGGACGGGCAGATCACCGTCACCCCCATTGACGTGCTGCGCAAGGAAAATCATCTGGAATAACTCTTACAAGCAATAAAAAAGGTTCCATCCTCTCGGATGGAACCTTTTTTTGTATTGGAGATTAGCCCACGTACCCAGCGAACAGGTAGATGAAGGCCATGGAGGACGCGGCCACGCACAGCCAGGTGATACCACCCAGGGCGATGGGCTTGACGCCCTTGGAGAACACGTCCTTGAACTTGATCTTGAAGCCCACACCGGCCAGAGCGGCGGCAAACAGGTACTTGCCCAGCTTGCCCAGCACGTCGATGCCCACCTCGCTGAAGAAGCCGAAGGTGTTCAGACCAGCCATGACCACAAACCACAGGATGAACATGGGGAAGGTCTTCTTGACCACCATCAGGGGGGAGTCACTCTGGCTTGCCACGCCGGTCTTACGGGCACGGGCGGTGAACACCAGGGTCCACACCAGGGCCACGAAGATGAGCATGGTGGTACGCACCAGCTTGACGTTCAGAGCGCCGCTGAAATCGGGGTTGCCGATGATGCCCTGGAAGGTGGCCTGAGCACCCGCCACGGAGGAGGTGTCATTGATGGCGGTACCAGCCAGGAAGGCAAACTGGTTGTCGGTGAAGCCCAGAGCAGTGGCCAGGTAGGGGTAGGAGAAAGCGGCGATGGTGTCAAACAGGAAGATGGCAGCCATGGCGAAAGCGATCTCCTCCTCACGGGCCCGGATGATCCGGCTCAGGGTGGCGATGGCGGTGCCGCCGCAGATGCAGGTGCCACTGCCCACCAGGATGGAGGTGTTCTCGGTGACGCCCAGCACCTTGCGGCCCACCAGGATGGCCACGGTGAAGGACAGGCAGATGTTGAACAGGATCAGGGGCAGGGCACGGATGCCGGTGCCCAGGATGGCGGCAAAGCTCAGGGTACCGCCGGTGGCAATGATGCCCCAGTTCAGAAACTGCTTGGAGCAGTAGGTGGTGCCCTCTTTGAAGCCCTTGGAAATGTTGGGCACCAGGTTGCAGATGATCATGGTGACCAGCAGGGCCAGCATGGGGCCGCCAATCACAGTGCGGTGGAACCACTTGGCCTGGAGGGTGGTGGACTCATTGGCCAGGACGCCCACCACGATGCACAGCACAATGGCCAACCACTTATGGGTTGTCTCTCTCTTCATTTCTCTTTCTCTCTCCTTAGCAGGTTGCGCCGCCCTTAACGGTCTTGTTCAGGATGGCTTCCTTGTTGATGGCCTGGTTGAGCAGCTTATCCTCCACATACTCCATACCCAGACGATCAATGGTATCGGCAAAACGCTCGCCGGTGATGCCCTCGTCACGGAAGAACAGGATGGCGCGCTCCACCACGTCCAGAACCTCTTCCTCGCTGGTGAAGATCTTGCTCAGGGGGTGGCCATGGGCAACCTTCTTGCCCCAGCGGCCGCCCACGTAGACCTTGTAGCCCTCGGTGTACTCCTCCAGAGCGCCGAAGGGACACTTGCCCTTGCAGCGGCCGCAGTTGTTACACTCGTTGGGATCGATGATCACCTTGCCGTCCACAACCTTGGCCACCTTGATGGGGCAGGCGTTCTCCACCTGGCACACCTTGCAGCCACGGCACTTGGACAGGTCCACCATGGGGACACGCTGACCCACGATGCCCAGGTCGTTCAGGTCAGGCTTGACGCAGTTGTTGGGACAGCCGCCCACAGCGATCTTGAACTTGTGGGGCAGGGTCACGGTGTGGTAGCCCAGGTAGAACCGCTCGTGGATCTTGTCGCTGAGCGAGAAGGAATCCAGCAGGCCGTACTGGCAGGTGGTACCCTTACAGGCCACCACAGGACGCACCAGTGAGCAGGCCGCGCTCATTGACAAAGTCGATGAGGGGCTGAATGTTCTCGTACTTCACGCCCTGAATCTCCAGGGTCAGACGGGTGGTCATGGTCACCTCGCCGCTGCCGAACTTCTCAGCGGCCTCGATGACGGCACGGTGCTCGTCGGCGGTGATCTTACCGTTGCGGGTGATGATACGCACGTTGAACACGTCGGGGTAACGCTTGTCCTGGAGGCAGCCC
>CABPXX010000218.1 GCA_902461475.1 uncultured Eubacteriales bacterium
CCTTCCGCAGCTGTGCGCCCCGCTCAGGCGGGACAGCGGGGAGCTTTTGGGGGTCAATGCCCATACCGGGGATGTACGCCACCTTTTTGCCCAGCTTGTGGGCGGCGGCGTACTGGGTGTCCCACTGGTTCATGGTCAGCAGCAGATCGGTGACCGGGGCGGTGACGGCCTCGGCGGTGCTGAGCACCAGGCGCTTGAGGGTAGCGGTGTCCTGGTCGAAGAGATAGCCGTGGCAGATGGACACCACCTTGGGACGGTGGCGCATCCCCATCACCGCCAAGCGCACAAAAAACGAGGCCAAGGCGGTGTGGCAGCTGATGAGCTGATACCGGTTTTCCCGGATGAGGCGGCGCAGCTGCCGGGTGGCGGTAACATTTTTGGGAGAGGCCATGCTCTTCTCCAGGGGGATGGGGTACAGTTTGCGGGCATGGGGCAGTTCCATCACCGCCCCGCCGCAGGCCACATCCACTTCCCAGCCCTGCTCCGTCAGAGCCTTTAGATAGGGAAGGTGGAAGTTTCGGATATGAGAAAACGTGGATGCCACAAAGAGAATGCGGCCCATGGGTGATACCTCCTTGTATCAAAAACCCCAGAAAATGGGGTGGTACGCGAAAATACGACGTGTATTATATCACGGGTTTGGGGGATTGAAAAGTCTCCGGGAAAAAATATGGAGATTCTTAAGAATTACGATAAAAAACATTCGTCGGTTGTACATTGGCGGGGAATGTGGTATGATGAAGAACACTACACCTGCGAGATACAAAGGGAGGTTCTGCTGTGTATCAGCAAAAGCAGAAGTTACAAAACAGTTTGCTTGTCCTGGTGGATGCCGTATGCCTGGTGGCTGCGTTCCTCTTCGGCAGCGTGGTGCGGCTGGAGTTTCGCCCTGACCCGGTGAACCCCACCATGAACGGGGTCATCGCCAACTTGTGGTTGGTGTTGGTGACCTACTTTTGTGTGTATGTATTTTTCAATGCCAACCAGGACTTTAGCCGCCGGGACGGCTATGAAGAGCTGGTATATGTGGTCAAAGTCAGTGCGTTTGTGGCGGGAGTCATTGCACTGGTTTTCTTTGCCGCTCACAAGCTGGAGTACCTGACCCGTACCGTTTGGGCGGTGACGGTGCTCAGCAACCTGGTGCTGATGTACACCAGCCACATGCTGGTCAAGCAAGTGGCCAAAAAGCGCCGGGCCATGGCGGAAAAGGAGCACATGTACCTGGTGACCACCCAGAGCCGGGTGACCTACATCCTCTCCCAGCTCAAGCACGAGGAGGTGCTGGAGCGGTATACCCTGCGCATCGCCATTGTGGACCAGGACATGCGGGGCATGACCATCGGGGGCTATCCCGTGGTGGCCACCCTGGAGGACATGATGGAGGACCCCCGCCGGGAGGTGGTGGATGTGGCCTACATCAACGTGCCCTATGACACCGGGAAGTCTCTCCAGGAGTACATTGACGGCTTCGAGGAGATGGGCATCCCCGTCCAGCTCAACATCAACATGCTGGAGGGCAAGGAGGGCTACAGCCGCTGCATCGACATGCTGGGCAACATGCCGGTGGTCAGCTTCGCCCCCCGATTCTTCGACTACAACAAGCTGGTGATGAAGCGGGCCATTGATATCATTGGCGCCCTGGTGGGACTCCTCATTACCGCTGTGGTGAGCATCTTTGTGGTCCCCGCCATCAAGCTGGAGTCCCCCGGTCCGGCCCTGTTTCGCCAGAAGCGGGTGGGCAAGAATGGCCGCTACTTCTATATCTATAAGTTCCGCTCCATGTCGGCGGATGCCGAGGCCCGCAAGGCGGACCTGATGGCCCAAAACGAGATGAAGGGCCAGATGTTCAAGATGACCAACGACCCCCGGGTGACCAAGGTGGGCAAGTTCATCCGTGCCACTAGCATTGACGAGCTGCCCCAGTTCTGGAACATCCTCAAGGGGGAGATGAGCTTGGTGGGTACCCGTCCCCCCACGGTGGAGGAGTTCAAGCAGTACGAGCCCCGGCACAAGCGCCGCCTGAGCATGAAGCCCGGCCTCACCGGCCTGTGGCAGGTCAGCGGCCGCAGCGACATCGAGGACTTTGAGGAAGTGGTGCGCCTGGACGTGGCGTACATTGACAATTGGAATCTCCAGCTGGATGCGAAAATCCTGCTCAAGACCCTGGTGGTCATTTTCAAAAAGGTGGGAGCCCGATAAGCCCTCCACCCAAGCTGTTGTATCAAAAATAGGAGTGAATGAACATGAAGCAGTATGATTACATCTTGGTGGGCGCCGGTCTGTTCTCCGGCGTCATCAACTACCTGGCCCGTCAGCAGGGCAAGAAGTGCCTGGTGGTGGAGCGCCGGGACCACATGGGCGGCAACGTGTACTGTGAGGATGTGGAGGGCATCCACGTCCACAAGTACGGCGCCCACATCTTCCACACCAGCAACAAGAAGGTGTGGAAGTTTGTCAACGACCTGGTGGAGTTCAACCGCTACACCAACTCCCCCATCGCCAACTACAAGGGCGAGATCTACAACATGCCCTTTAACATGAACACCTTCAGCAAGATGTGGGGTGTGCGCACTCCTCAGGAGGCCAAGGCCAAGATTGATGCGCAGCGCTCCGTCATCCAGGGCGAGCCCCGCAACCTGGAGGAGCAGGCCATCAGCCTGGTGGGCACCGACATCTATCAGAAACTGGTGAAGGGCTACACCGAGAAGCAGTGGGGCCGGGACTGCAAGGACCTGCCCAGCTTCATCATCAAGCGTCTGCCCGTGCGCTTCACCTACGACAACAACTACTTCAACGACGCCTACCAGGGCATCCCCATGGGGGGCTACAACGTGCTGGTGGACAAGCTCTTTGAGGGGGCCGACGTGGAGCTGGGGGTGGACTTCCTGGCAAACCGGGAAAAGTACGAGGCCCTGGGCGACACCATCATCTACACCGGCGCCATCGACGCCTACTATGATTACTGCTTCGGCAAGCTGGAGTACCGCACCGTCCGCTTTGAGACCGAGGTGCTGGACACCGACAACTATCAGGGCGTGGCCGTGGTCAACTACACCGACCGGGAGACCCCCTACACCCGGGTCATCGAGCACAAGCACTTCGAGTTCGGCACCCAGCCCAAGACCGTCATCTCCAAGGAGTACTCCACCGACTGGCAGGAGGGCATGGAGCCCTACTACCCCGTCAATGACGAGCGCAACCAGGCCCTCTATCAGCAGTATGCCCAGAAGGCCGCCCAGGAATCGAACGTCATCTTCGGCGGCCGCCTGGGTGAGTACAAGTACTACGACATGGACAAGGTCATCGAGTCCGCCATGAACCTGTGGGAGCGGATTCAGGGATGACGTGCACCATTGTCGTAGCGACCCATAAACCCTACCGTATGCCCTCCGACCCCTGCTACCTGCCCCTCCAT
>CABPXX010000219.1 GCA_902461475.1 uncultured Eubacteriales bacterium
AGCTTGTGGTGCCGGCCCCCCAAGAGCTCCCCCGCCATCTTCCTGCCGGTACAGTACGCTGCCATTGCTGCCCTCAACGGGCCCCAGGACAGTGTCGCACGCAACCGTGCCGAGTACCAGGCCCGGCGGGATGCCCTGTGTGGTGGCCTGCGCTCCATTGGCTGGGATGTGCCGGATAGCCAGGGCAGCATGTTTGTATGGGCACCTCTGCCTAAGGGATATCACAACTCCGTAGACTTCTGCTTTGAGCTGCTGGAGCGCTCTGGGCTGCTGTGCACCCCTGGCTCCGCCTTCGGTGAGATGGGAGAGGGGCATGTGCGCTTTGCCCTGGTGCAGCCGGTGCCGGTAATGCAGGAGATCGTGGCAGCTGTGGCCAAGAGTGGGATCATCGACCATGAAGCATAAATACGTTCTTCTGGCTGCTGGCCTACTGGTGACGGTTCAACTGGCAGGTTGCTCTCTGTCATCGGAGATCACGCCGACTGTGGAGAGTTACGACCTGGAGTCTATACCGCCTTACACTGACGAGCCCTATGTGGTCTTACAGGAAAACGTCCCTGACTTTGATTCCTCCGACTTCACCACCCAGGCCTTTGAGACCTACGCCCCCTTAGATGAGCTGGACCGTTGCGGAGTGGCCTACGCCAACATCTGCACGGAGTTGATGCCCACAGAAGAGCGTGGTTCCATTGGCCAGGTAAAGCCCTCCGGTTGGCAAACCGTCACCTATGACAATGTAGATGGGCGGTACCTCTACAACCGCTGCCATCTCATCGGCTTTCAGCTGGCGGGGGAGAACGCCAATGAGCAAAACCTCATCACTGGCACCCGATATATGAATGTGGAGGGCATGCTGCCTTTTGAGAACCAGGTGGCCGACTATGTGGAGGAAACGGAAAACCATGTGTTATACCGCGTCACTCCCATCTTTTACGGGGACAACCTGGTGGCCTCTGGGGTACAGATGGAAGCCTGGTCGGTGGAGGACCAGGGGGAAGGCGTGTGCTTTAACGTATATGTCTACAACGTCCAGCCGGGTATCACCATTGACTATGAAACTGGAGAGAGCTGGCTAGAGGGTACCGTCATCCCATCGGAAGAAGTGTCTAGCCATTATGTCCTCAACACCAGTTCCAAGAAGTTTCACCTGCCTGAGTGCTCCGGCGTGCGGGATATAAAGGAGTCCAACCGTCAGGATTACCAGGGAAACCGGGACCAACTGCTGGAGCAGGGCTACACGCCCTGTGGACTGTGTCACCCATAAATTCATACGCAACGGAGCCCATTATGACATTGACCCAATTTCTCCATACATATCATCTGACGTTGAACCCTCAGCAGCAGCGAGCTGTCCAAGCCCTGGACGGCCCGGTGCTGCTGTTGGCCGTTCCAGGCAGCGGTAAGACCACCGTCTTGGTCAGCCGAATTGGATACATGGTCCTGGGGTGTGGCATACCTCCAGAGTCCATCCTCACCATGACGTATACCGTCTCAGCGGCCCGGGATATGCGGCAGCGTTTCGCCGCTATGTTTGGAGCAGAGGTAGCCCAGCGGCTGGAGTTTCGCACCATCAACGGAGTATGCAGCCGTATCATCTCCTGCTATGAGCGCATCACCGGACGGAAAGCCTACACTCTGATGGAACAGACTTCCCAGCAGAGTTCTCTCATCGGAACGCTCTACCATCGTCTGACCGGAGAATACGCCACGGAGAGCACCATCAAGGCGGTACAAACCGCCATTACCTATGTGAAAAACCAGATGATCACCTCTGAGCAGGAGCTGGTGCAGGTGGAAGTGGAGGGTGTGACCGACTTTCCCGCCCTGTACCATGCCTATGGTCAGGCCCTGCAACAGCAACAAAAGATGGATTATGACGACCAGCTGGTGTACGCCCGAAAAATTCTGAAGCTCTGTCCGCCAGTCCTCCGTCAGTTCCAGGCACGATACCGATACTTTTGCGTAGATGAGGCCCAGGACACCTCTAAAATCCAACACGCCATCATCTTCCTCTTGGCTCAAAACAGTGGGAATCTGTTCATGGTGGGAGATGAGGACCAGAGCATCTATGGCTTTCGAGCAGCTTATCCCCAGGCCCTGCTCCACTTTCAGGAGATCTATCCCAAGGCGCAGGTGCTGTACATGGAAACCAATTACCGCTCTACCAAAGAGATTGTCAGTGCCGCTCAGACGTTTATTGAGAAGAACAAAAACCGTCACCCCAAAACCATGGTCTCTACAGGGCGCACCGGGCCCAGCATTCGTCAAGTGATGGTGCAAAATCAGACTAGCCAGTATGCCTATCTGGCCACTGTGGCGAAGAGAGCCACCCATCCCATCGCCATTCTCTACCGGGACAACGACAGTGCCATCCCCCTCATCGATCTCTTCCAGCGCCAGCAGATTTCCTATCGGTGCCGTCAAGTGGACTGTGGCTTTTTCACCCATCGGGTAGTACGGGATATCTGCAACATCATCCGCTTTGCTGCCCAGCCCTGCAATGGGGAGCTTTTTCTGGACCTATACTACAAGCTTGGAGCCGGAGTCACCCGGTTGGCCGCAGTCGAGGCGGTCAATCGATGTGAAGGGGAGGGGGTCACCATTCTGGAGTATCTGTCCAGGTGCACCATGCTCTCCCCATGGTCTAGAAAGCAGTGTGCAGCTCTACAAGCCCATGTTTCCTACCTGCTGCAACAGCCAGCCCACCGGGCCATCCATCGCATTGTCCACTACATGGGGTACGGGAGGTATGTGGAAGATCGCGGTGGTGATTTACGCAAAGCAGAAATTCTGGAAGCGTTGGGCTTTCAAGAAGCCACCCCTATGGATCTACTGGAGCGGTTAAGCGACCTGTATCAGCTGATGCGGGAGGGCCCTAATACCGAGCAGGAGAGTGTCGTCACCCTGTCCACCATCCACTCCAGCAAAGGCCTGGAGTACCCCCACGTCATTCTCATGGATGTAGTAGACGGCATTCTCCCCAAAGTATTTAATGTCTCCGCAGAAGACCCCGACTTTGATACCTACCAGGAGGAGCGCAGGCTTTTCTATGTGGCTATAACCCGAGCACAGGACTCTCTATGGGTGCTCTCTTACAAGGCGCAGGCGTTACCCTCTGCGTTTACTCAGGAGCTGTTCCCTCCCATTACGCCAAAGGAGCAAGCGGCTAAAGTCAATGTAGCCATGTTCCACCCTGGAGTAAAAGTCTGGCACAAAAAATACGGGGAAGGGAAGATCCTTGACCTATCCCAGGACATTGTGACCATCTCCTTTCCTCGAGCAGGGGAGAAGAAGTTCTCTCTATCCACCACGGTGAAAAATGGTCTACTTATCAAAGCATGGGAGCACAGTTCGAGATGATCTCGAACTGTGCTCCTATTTTAAG
>CABPXX010000220.1 GCA_902461475.1 uncultured Eubacteriales bacterium
GGCCTCAGTGACTGTCCCGGCCATTGTGGACGCCAACCACACCCGTAAGGACTTCATTGCCGAGCGGATTCTGGAGAAGGCGGGCTATTACGGCCCCCATGGAGAGGGAAGAGACGGCACCCCCGGCAAGCCCTGCGTGGTGGGTGTGTACCGCCTGACCATGAAGGCCAACTCGGACAACTTCCGCCAGTCCAGCATTCAGGGCGTCATGAAGCGCATGAAGGCCAAGGGGGCCGAGGTGATCATCTACGAGCCCACCCTGAAGGAGGACACCTTCTTCGGCAGCCGGGTCATCCGTGACTGGCAGGAGTTTGTGGACAAGAGCGACGTCATCGTGGCCAACCGCTACACCAAGGACCTGGAGCCCGTGATGGATAAGGTGTATACCCGGGACCTCTACTTCCGAGATTAATTAGGGGAGTTGCTATGATAGAGAAGTTGAAACGCCACCAGTTCCTCTTTGAGGAGCTGGTGAAGCGAGATTTTAAGAAGAAGTACAAGCGCACCGTGTTGGGTATGGCCTGGAGCGTGCTCTCGCCCCTGATGACCCTGCTGGTGATGCGCCTGGTGTTTACCCAGTTCTTTGGACGGGGGATGGAGCACTACACCACCTATCTGTTCTGCGGTAACCTGATCTTCTCCTGCTTTAACGAGTCCACCAGCCAGGGTATGACCTCGCTGATGGGCAACGCCAACATCTTTACCAAGGTCAACGTGCCCAAGTACCTGTTTCTGCTGTCCAAAAACGTGCAGACCCTCATCAACTTTGCCCTGACCTTGGCGGTGTTCTTTGTGTTCTGTCTGTTGGACCAGATCACCTTTACCTGGAAGTTCATTCTGCTCATTTACCCCGTGCTGTGCCTGGTGCTGTTTAACATCGGCGTGGGTATGGTGCTGTCCGCCCTGTTTGTCTTTTTCCGGGATGTGCAGTACCTATGGACCATCTTCACCCAGCTTCTGATGTATATGTCCGCCATCTTCTATACCGTGGACATCTACTCCCCCCTGATGCAGAAGATGTTCTACCTCAACCCGGTGTACACCTTCATCTCCTACTTCCGTAAAATCGTCATCTACGGCACTATTCCCACTCCATGGCACCATGGCCTGATGCTGCTGTATGTGGTGCTGGCTCTGGCTGTGGGAGCCCTGATCTACAAGAAATACAACACCCAGTTCCTGTATTACGTGTGATAAAGGGGAGCGGAGGGTAAGGAGATAACGCATGAAAACCCAAAATCAAAAACGATATCTGATTCTGCTGGCGTTGGTGCTGGTGTTGGCGGTACAGACCGTCATGATGGGGTACTTTGGCCAGGAAAAGGCCGGGTACCACGTGGACGAGGTCTATACCTATGAGCTGTCCAACTATCCCGGGACCTTCTTCTCGGAGACCGAGGGCTTTTTGGACACCTGGGTGGACGGCTCCTTCTTCCAGGAGTCCATGTCTGTGGACGGACTGGGGGATTTGAACTACTCCATCCCCTACCACAACCAGGAAAACGACGTGCACCCGCCGGTCTACTACTTTGTCATCCACACCGTCTCCGCTCTGTTCCACGGGGAGGTGAGCAAGTGGATTGGCATTCTGCCCAATATGTTCTTTTGCCTGCTGACCACGGTGCTGCTCTACCTGGTGGCGGTCCGGCTCTTCCCCAATCGGGTGCTGGCCCTTCTGGTGGCAGCCATGTGGGCTTGGAGCGTGGGAGCTATGACCACGGCGGTGTTCATCCGCATGTACGCCCTGCTGACCTGCATTGCCACGGCTCTGGTGCTGGTGCACCTGAAAGCCCTGGAGGATGTGCGGCGGGGGAAGCTGCGTAAGAGAACCGCTGCGCTGCTCTTTGTGGTCACCCTGCTGGGCATCCTGACCCAGTACTACTTCCTGGTGCTCTGCTTCTTCCTGTGCGGAATTTTCTTCCTCTACCTGTGTGCCACCCGGCGGTGGAAGCTGCTGGGGGTGTACACGGTGCTGGAGGGCGGGGCCCTGTGCGCCGCTGTGGCCATCTTCCCCAAGATGCTGTTCCACATCTTTGGCGGCTACCGGGGCAAACAGGCCTTCGGCAGCATGGCCACCAAGGAGGGCACGTTGGATGGCCTGAAAAAGGTGGCCAGCACCATCAGCCGCCAGCTCTTCAACGGCTGGCTTAAGGAGTGCATCCTGCTGGTGGTGGCTGTGGTGGTGATGTACTTCCTGGTCAAGCACGTGCTGCACCCCCGCCTGTTCCCCAAGGGGGAAGAGGTGGGCATGGCCGTGGAGATGGATGTGCACCTGGACCGGAAGCTGCGCCTGCACATATCCCATGTGGATGTGGCCGTGACCCTGCTGGGCGTAGTGGCCGTGGGCTATTGGGGCATGGTGGGAAAGGTAGCGCCCTATAAGACCGACCGCTACTTCTTCTGCATCTACCCCCTCATCGTCCTGTGCATGGTCTACCTGGGCTATCGCACCCTGATGCTGCTGGTCCGCAACCCCCAGCGGTGCACCACCGTCCTGGCTGTGGTGGCCCTGGGTATTACCGCGATGTCCTATCGGACCCAGACGGTAAACTACCTCTTCCTGGAGACCAACCAGAGAGCCCGGGAACTGGCGGGGTATGAGGAGTACCCTGTGATCATCCTCAGCGTACAGGGGACCCCGGAATTTGCCGACGCCCAGGCCATGGAGTTCCCAGAGCATTCCCAGATCTACCGCTGCGGGGGGAAGGATTTTGCCTCTCTCAGCGATGCTGTAGAGTCCAAGGACCTGGAGGGCGGATTCCTGCTGTTCATCCGGGACTTCGGCAAGATGTCCCAGGAGGAGATCCAGGAACAGGTGGAGGCCCAGCTGGACCTGGACCAGTTTGAGCTCTTGACCAGAATCGGGTGCAACGTCTATTTCTGCACCCTGGAGGAGGCTGCGTCATGATGATTACCGTGGTGGTGCCCTGCTACAACGAGGAGCAGGCCCTACCTTACTTTATCCCGGAAATTCAACAGGTGGCCAAGACCTTGGAGACGCAGTACCAGGTGGATCTGGAGGTGCTGCTGGTCAACGACGGTTCCAAGGACGGCACCCTGTCCCTCATGCGCACCTACGCCGGGCAGTACCAAAATGTCCGCTACCTCTCCTTCTCCCGAAACTTCGGCAAGGAGGCGGCCATTTATGCGGGCCTGGAACACGCCAAGGGGGACTATGTGGCCATCATGGACGCAGATATGCAGGACCCCCCGGCGCTGCTGCCCCAGATGTATGAGATTCTCCGGGACGAGCCCTATGACTCGGTGGCCACCCGCCGGGTGGACCGGGCAGGGGAACCCCCCATCCGCAGCTTTTTTGCCCGCACCTTCTACAAGCTCATCAACCGCATTTCCGATGCGGACATTGTGGACGGCGCCCGGG
>CABPXX010000221.1 GCA_902461475.1 uncultured Eubacteriales bacterium
AGCCCCTTGCGGTCGGGGGCCTCCTCTGGCGGCCTGGTCTTCCGCGGTTCCCGTAAGAGCACTCCTTTTGCTGCTCAGACCGCCGCTGAGACGGCCGCCAAGGCCGCCATGGAGTACGGCCTGAAGACCGTCGAGGTCTATGTCAAGGGCCCCGGCGCCGGCCGTGAGGCCGCCATCCGGGCTCTGCAGGCCGTGGGCCTGGAAGTCACCCTGATCAAGGACGTGACCCCCGTGCCCCACAACGGCTGCCGTCCCCCCCAGCGCCGCCGCGGGGAATCTGGAAGGAGGAAAAGCAATATGGCTAAGAATATGCAGCCCTATCTGAAGCGTTGCAGAACCCTGGGCATCTCTCCCGCCACCATGGGCGTGAATAAGGAGTCCAACCGGAACCCCGGCCCCCAGCGCCGCAGCAAGAAGAGCGAGTACGCTCTGCAACTGACTGAGAAGCAGAAGGTGAAGTTCATCTACGGCGTGCTGGAGAAGCAGTTCCGTTCCTACTACGAGAAGGCCGCTCGCATGAAGGGTAACACCGGCGACGAGCTGATGACCCTGCTGGAGCGCCGTCTGGACAACGTGGTCTTCCGTCTGGGTCTGGCTAACACCCGCCGCGAGGCCCGTCAGCTGGTCAACCACGGCCACTTCACCGTCAACGGCAAGCGCGTGAACATCCCCTCCTACCTGGTGAAGGTGGGCGAGGAGATCGCCGTGTGCGAGAAGAGCCGTTCTTCCGCCAAGTTCAAGAAGCTGGTGGAGGAGGATAAGTTCGTGGCCGCTCCCGCTTGGCTGGAGAAGACCAAGAACGCTCCTCTCCAGGGCAAGGTCGTGGCCATGCCCACCCGCGAGGATATCGACTTCGAGGTCGCTGTCAACCTGATCGTGGAGTTGTACTCCAAGTAATCGTCACCCTCAACTCAAGCAGTTCGCAACCGTTTTGGAAGCTACGCCACAGTAAAAGGAGGGTATTCACGATATGGTAGAAATTCAGAAGCCGCGCATTGAGTGCATCGAAAACGTGGGTGAGGAGACCTACGGCAAGTATGTCGTAGAGCCTCTGGAGCGGGGCTACGGCACCACCATTGGCAACTCCCTGCGCCGCATCCTTCTGTCCTCTCTGCCCGGCACCGCAGTGACCACGGTGAAAATCGCCGGCGTCCAGCACGAGTTCTCCACCATCCCCGGGGTGAAGGAGGACGTGACCCAGATCGTTCTGAACATCAAGGGCATCATTGCCAAGCTGTACAGCGAAGGGGTCAAAACCGTCTATATCGAGGCCTCCGGTGAGGGGGTCGTGACGGCTGGGGGCATCCAAGCCGGCAACCGTGGGCGGAGATGGTGACGGCTGGTGACATCAAGGCCGACAGCGATGTGGAGATTCTCAACCCTGAGCATCACATCGCCACTCTGGGCCCCGATGCCACTCTGAACATGGAGCTGACCTTGTCCCAGGGCCGTGGCTACGTCACCGCCGACCGGAACAAGAATGCTCAGACGGTCATCGGCGTCATTCCCGTGGACTCTGTGTACACCCCTGTGCGCAAGGTCAACTACACCGTGGAGAACACCCGCGTGGGAGATGCCACCGACTACGACAAGCTGACCATGGAGGTCTGGACCAACGGCACCATCTCCGCCCGGGACGCCGTGTCCCTGGGCGCCCGCATCCTGCTGGACCACTTCACCCTCTTCACCGATCTCTCTGAGACCATGGGCTCCAAGTCCACCGTGGTGGAGAAGGCTGAGACCCAGCGCGATAAGGTGCTGGAGCTGACCATCGAGGAGCTGGACCTGTCCGTCCGTTCCTTCAACTGCCTCAAGCGCGCCAACATCAACACCGTGGAGGACTTGATCTCCAAGACCGAGGACGAGATGATGAAGGTGCGGAACCTGGGCCGCAAGTCCCTGGAAGAGGTCATCAACAAGCTGGCGATGATGGGTCTGTCCCTGGCCAGCGAGGAAAACTAAAAAATGTGAGGATTCCCCGTGGAGAAATCCACGGGGGCCCACTGGAGGCAGGGTAGAGGGTATGTAACGTTCCTCCTCACCCACACCCTAGCGGTGTCCCTTGAACGGGTGCCAGAACGAATTTGAATGAGATCTCGCAACGCGAGGTCGGAGGAGTGTTAAAAATGGCTCAGAACCGTAAACTGGGTAAGACCAGCGATCAGCGCCGCGCCATGCTGCGCGCCATGACCACCTACCTGCTGGAGAATGGTCAGATCAAGACCACCTACGCCCGCGCTAAGGAGGTCGCCCCCATTGCCGAGAAGATGATCACCCTGGCTAAGAAGAACAACCTGGCTTCTTACCGTCAGGTGCTCAGCTACGTCACCAAGGAGGATGTGGCTAAGAAGCTCTTCGACGAGATCGGCCCCAAGTACGCCGACCGCAATGGCGGTTACACCCGTGTGCTGAAGATGGGTCCCCGTCGCGGCGACGCCGCCGAGATGGCCATCATCCAGCTGGTGTAATGGAATACGGGCTACCGTATTAGAAATGCAAGACAGGACCTGTGGATTTCCACAGGTCCTGTTTTTTTGCATCTGTACAAGGACGCGTGTTTGTGCTATACTGACAAAAAGAGGACGGATTTCTCCGCCTTCTGTTGTGAGAATTGAAGGAGAAAAGGGGGCGTCATCATGAAAAAGCGTATGAAATGGGTGGCCATGGCCGGGGCAGCGGTACTGGCCCTGTCTCTCACCGCCTGCGGCAGCATCAGCCTGAACCTGGGCAGCGAGAAGAGCCGCATGGAGGGCTATGTCCAGGGCTATTTGGACCTGACATACCTGGGAAAGCTCAACAGGGACTATCAGACCGAAATGGAGCTGTCCGAGGAGGAGGCCCAACAGCAGTACGAAGAGGGCATCCAGGTGGAAGTGGACTTCTTTGAAAGCGGCATTGGCCTCATTGACTACCCCACCGAGGAGATCACCCAGCGTTTGACTGAGCTGTACAAGGAGATTTACAGCCACA
Organism: uncultured Eubacteriales bacterium; assembly: GCA_902461475.1. Taxonomy (GTDB): domain Bacteria; phylum Bacillota; class Clostridia; order Oscillospirales; family Oscillospiraceae; genus Enterenecus. The sequence continues at coordinate 2,971 of CABPXX010000221.1, forward strand.
GCGACTACACCGTGGGGGCTGCCACCAAGTTGGACAGCGGCAACTACGCCGTGGAGGTGACGGTGCGCCCCATTGATCTCATGACCAAGGTGACCTCGGACGACTTCGAGAAAATCTTTGAGCAGATTCTGGCGGACCGGGGTATCACCACCCAGGAGCAGCTGGAGGCCCTCAGTGAGGAGGAGTACCAGGAGATTGACGCGGTGTACGCCGAGAAGATCGTGGACCTGTTGGAGAAGGAGCTGCCCAACACCGGAAACGGGGAGGCGGAGACCTTCACCGTGCAGATTGAGGACGACGGGAACATCTGGACCCCCTCCCAGGACGACTTTAACTCCATTGATCTGGCCATGATCGACTACAGCAACTTTGGATATTGATGCAGAGAGAACCAGCAGCGGCGG
>CABPXX010000222.1 GCA_902461475.1 uncultured Eubacteriales bacterium
TTGTGAGGGTGCCCCCGGCGACCCCGTCAAGACCGCCTACATGGGAGGCGGCACCCCCACTACCCTGTCTGCCGCGCAGATGGACCGGGTGCTCACCCACATGGAGGAGCACTTGCCCCTGGAGGGGTGCGTGGAGTTCACGGTGGAGGCGGGCCGCCCCGACACCATTACCCGGGAAAAGTTGGAGGTCTTGAAGGCCCACCACATCCATCGCATCTCCATCAACCCCCAGACCATGGAGGACTCGGTGCTGCGGGAGATGGGCCGGGCCCACACCGCCGCTCAGATCGTGGACGCCATGGCATTGGCCAAGGACGCCTACGGCGGCATGGTGAATATGGATTTGATTGCAGGCCTGCCCACCGACACGGTGGAGGGCTTTGCCCGCACCCTGGAGCAGGTGGTGGCCATGGACCCCGCCAACATCACCGTCCACACCCTGGCCCTGAAAAAGGGGGCCAAGCTCATGGAGGAGCAGGGCAAGCTGTGCACACCCCAGGAAGTGGCGGACATGCTGGCCTATGCCGAGAACACCCTGCGGGGAGCGGGATATGTGCCCTACTACCTGTATCGGCAAAAGTACATGTCCGGCTCCTTTGAAAATGTGGGCTGGGCCAAGCCTGGTGCCGTATGCGCCTATAACATCATCATGATGGAGGAGTTGCAGTCGGTGCTCTCCCTGGGCGCTGGCGGCATCACCAAGCTGGTCAACCCCGCCACGGGGAAGATCGACCGCCTGTCCAACCCCAAGTACCCCAAGGAGTATTTGGAGAGCTGGGAGCGGATCTGCCAGCATAAGGCCCAGGCGGCGGAGTTTCAGGCGGAATTATTGCAGTGAAAACAGGTGGGAGAACTGTATTTTTACAGCTCTCCCACCTGTTTTATTGCTGGGCAGACGTTCCCTCTACTCCACTGTTTATCAATACTTGGTATACATCCTCGACTAGTTGGGCACTGTCCCCACCGTAGAGAGAGTACACCTGCTCACGGGATACTACATTCCCGCCGCCTAGGCAACGCAACAGACACTCCCCGGTATCTCCATCATAGACATACATCCAGCGCTCCCCAGTCCCCATCGAGGTCTGGTTATCTTTCTGCGTTTTCCAGGTTCGGTGGCAGGTATATTTCTCCACGGCAGATACCACCTGTCTCACAGCTGGGTCATCAGCCTCCAGTCTCCAATCTGCTGTGGTGAAGCCTACTGGGTCTTTCCGGGTGGAAAAGACAACATACAGGCCTTCGTTGTGACGTAACATCTCACCGCAGTTCACGGGCCAAAAAGTGATTAATAGCATACTTGCTATTAGAACAACACCTAAAAAAAGAATGGTGTGTTTCCTTAACATGACGATATTACTGGGCATAGAGCGGATGCTCTGGGTTGCTTAGTACTGCAGTGGTAACCGTCTGGCATTCTACGCCCGTTACAGGTAGAGAAGTAATGGAAGACTGGTAGACTCCAGTTCCGGCAACGAAAGCACGTACCGCCTGGTAGGTGCTATCATAGTTTGTGGGTATTGCTGTGACCTGTCGGTTAATGGTTTTGACATATGCAGTGGAATTCATTCCATTGACAACAAGTTTTGGAATTACCACGCCAACTCCCATAGAGCCTTTGTGATATCTTGCTGCTATCTTATAATTGTTTTCAAGGAAAAGGCAGAGTTTGAACATGTTTCAGCGACTCCTTTCCTACTCTGGGGTGGATGTAAAAAGAATACTACAACAGCGGTGCTGATTGCCCGCATAGTTCTGTCAAAGAAATGTAAATATTTTGAAAGCTTGAAATGGAAATACCGCAAATGAATCGGAGATGTAAAAAACAAAAAAAGAAGCGTTTTATCTTGACAACGCACGGGCGGGTTGATATAATGTCAAAGCCGCTTTGAATGGGACATAAGTGAAGCGTTCGCTTCCTCCCCCGACAGCGAGCCCGTAATAAAGGAAAGGCAGGTGCAAAGTATGCACGCAATCATCGAGACCGGCGGCAAGCAGTACAAGGTGACTGAGGGCGACGTCCTCTACATCGAGAAGCTGGATGCCGAGGCCGGTAGCTCCATCACCTTCGACAAGGTTCTGGCTGTCCTGAACGGCGACAGCGCTACCTTCGGCGCTCCCGTTGTGGAGGGTGCCTCCGTCACCGCCAACGTGGTGAAGAACGGCAAGGGCAAGAAGGTGCTGGTCTTCAAGTACAAGCCCAAGAAGAACTACCGCCGTCGTCAGGGCCATCGTCAGCCCTACACCAAGGTGGAGATCACCAAGGTCAACGCCTAATTTAGGAGGCGCCATATGACCACCGTCACATTCCACGCAAGCAATGGCCGCATGGACGGCGTTGTGGTGGATGGACACAGCGGCTACGCCGATGCCGGGTCCGACATCGTCTGCGCCGCCATCTCCTCTACCGTGGGCCTTCTGGAGTGCACTTTGAATGAGGTGCTGGGTCTGGGAGCGCCGGTAAAGGTCAAGGAGGAGGAAGCCCACCTGTCCCTGCGGCTTCCTACTGGCCTGAGCGAGGGAAATGAGCACACCAGCCAGAATCTGATGGTTGGCTTGATGGTCTATCTCCAGGCTCTGAGCCAGGAATACCCCGACAATCTCATCGTTCTGTTGGACGATGATGACGAGGACTAACGTCCTCAATCAGCCTTTAGAAAGGACGGTAACGACTTATGCTGAAGATCAACATCCAGCTCTTCGCTCACAAGAAGGGCGGCGGCTCCACCAAGAACGGCCGTGACTCCGAGTCCAAGCGCCTGGGCGTGAAGCGTGCCGACGGTCAGTTCGTTCTGGCCGGCAACATTCTGGTTCGTCAGCGCGGCAGCCACATCCACCCCGGCACCAACGTGGGTAAGGGCTCCGACGACACCCTGTTCGCCCTGGTGGACGGCAAGGTGAAGTTCGAGCGCATGGGCAAGGACCGCAAGAAGGTCTCCGTGTACGAGATCGCTCAGTAATGCTGTTAAAACGTCCCGGACATAGCTCTTGTCCGGGACGTTTTTGTAATCCCACAACATGCGAGCCAATAAAGCCTCGCAGAGTTCCGTCGCTGATAGCGGCGGAATAAATTGAAATCCCGTCATTTTCACGGACATGCGCCGGGGAAATGACTCTTCTCATGGGAGATGGGCCGACTTTTTCGCCAGAAATCGAGGTCCAGCTCCCATGCAAATCCGGTCGGAAAAGGCCTTCGGCCTTTTTCGGCCCATATCGAATGGAGGTGCCTACCATGGCCAATCAATTCATTGATACCGCCCGAATCCTGGTGCGGGCCGGGGCGGGCGGCGGCGGCGCCGGCTCCTTCCACCGGGAGAAATACGTGGGCGCTGGCGGGCCCCACAGACAAAGGGCT
>CABPXX010000223.1 GCA_902461475.1 uncultured Eubacteriales bacterium
GAAATCTGTGAGGCCCTGGTGCGCTCCGGCGCCATCGACGTGGTGGTGGTGGACTCTGTGGCCGCCCTCACTCCCCGGGCGGAGATCGAGGGCGACATGGGCGACTCCCACGTGGGTCTGCTGGCCCGCCTCATGAGCCAGGCTCTGCGCAAGCTGGCCGGTTCCATTGCCAAGACCAACTGTGTGGTCATCTTCATCAACCAGCTCCGTGAAAAGGTGGGCGTGGTGTACGGCAACCCCGAGGTCACCACCGGTGGCCGTGCCCTGAAGTTCTACGCCTCGGTGCGCATGGAGGTGCGCCGGGTGGAGGCCCTGAAAAACGGCACCGAAGTGGTGGGCAACCGCACCCGGGTGAAGATCGTGAAGAACAAGGTCTCTCCCCCCTTCCGGGAGGCGGAGTTTGAAATCATGTACGGCGAGGGCATCTCCAAGCTGGGCGAGCTGGTGGACCTGGGCGTGAAGCTGGACCTCATCCAGAAGTCCGGCTCTTGGTTCTCCATGGGAGACACCCGCCTGGGCCAGGGCAAGGACGCCGTGAAGAAGTACCTCACCGACAACCCCGAGATTGCCCAGGAGATCGAGGACCAGATTCGGGCCAACTCCTTCAAGCTCATGAGCCGCCAGTCCCAGATCGCTGCCCGGGCCGCCGGACGTGCCGTGGACGTGGCGGCGGACGACTTTGAAGGATGAAACTAGTCAAGCTGGAGCCATCCTCTCGGATTGAGGGGCGGTGGCTTGTCTGGCTGGAGGACGGCTCTCTGCTGCGGGTAGGGGAGGGGGACGTGGTGTCCTTTTCCCTCTACGCCGGGATGGAACTGAATGAGGAGCAGCTGGAGGGGCTCAAACAGGCCCAGGAGAAGGCCAAGCTGAAAAACAAGGCCCTCACCCTGCTCGCTGCTCGGCCCATGTCCCAGTGGGAGCTGGAGCGCAAGCTGTCCGCCAAGTCCCCCAGAACGAGAGTCCCTCAGGAGGGGGAGGAGCAGCGGCAGCGCCGGGAGATGGCCCAGGAGGTGGCCCAGCGCATGGCCCAGGTGGGACTGGTGGACGACCGGGAGTACGCCTCCACAGTGGTGCGCCACTACAGCCGCAAGGGCTACGGCCCGGCCAAAATCCGGGATGAACTGTACCGCCGTGGCGTCCCCAGAGAGTTCTGGGACGAGGCCATGGAGGAGCGGGACCAGGGGGACGACAAGCTCCGGGCCCTGGTGGAAAAGAAACTCCGGGGGGCAGCGCCCACCCGGGAAGAACTGAAAAAAGTGTCCGCCTATCTGGCCCGCCGTGGCTTTGGCTGGGAGGAAATCTCCCGGGTGCTGAGCCAGGTGGAGCAAGAGGCGGAGTGAAAGGATGGAACCAATGAGTTATACCGTGGCATTCCAGTCTCTGGGCTGCTCCAAAAACCTGGTGAACACCGAGCAGATGATGGCCCTGTGCCGGGCCGCTGGCTACAACGTCACCGGGGAGCCCCGGGGGGCGGACGTGGCGGTCCTCAACACCTGCGGGTTTATTGAGGCGGCCAAGAGCGAGGCCATCGACTGCATTTTGGAGCTGGCCCAGATGAAGAAAGAGGGGCAGCTGAAAAAGCTGCTGGTCACCGGGTGCCTGTCCCAGCGCTACCCCCAGGACATCCGCACCGAGCTGCCCGAGGTGGACGGCCTGCTGGGCACTGGCAGCTATACCGACGTGGTGTCCGCCATTGAGAAGCTCATGGCCGGGGAAGAGGCCCAGCACTTCGGGGACATCCACCGCACCTACGAGGACGGAGAGCGGATGGTCACCACCCCCCCTTATACCGCATACCTGAAAATCGCGGAGGGGTGCAGCAACGGCTGCGCCTTCTGTATTATCCCCAAGCTCCGGGGCCGTTACCGCAGCCGCTCCATGGAGCATATTCTGGAGGAGGCCCAGAAGCTGGCGGACAACGGGGTGCAGGAGCTCATCGTCATCGCCCAGGACATCACCCGCTACGGCCAGGACCTGGAGCAGCCCACCACCCTGGCGGCGCTGCTCACTGAGCTGTGCAAGCTGCCCTTCCACTGGATTCGGCTCCACTACCTCTACCCCGAGGCGGTGACCGACGAGCTCATCGAGGTGATTGCCAAGGAGCGGAAGATCGTCAAGTACCTGGACATTCCCATCCAGCACGCCAACGACGGCATTTTGAAGGCCATGCGCCGCCGCAGCACCAAGGCGGAGATCGAGACTCTCTTTGCCAAGCTGCGGGCCGTCATGCCCAAGGTGGTCATCCGCACCTCCCTCATCTGCGGCCTGCCCGGCGAGGGCGAGGAGGAGTTTGAGGAGCTGTGCGAGTTCCTGAAAGAGCAGAAAATCCAGCGGGCGGGTGTGTTCCAGTTCTCCCCGGAGGAGGGCACCCTGGCCGCCGCCATGGAAAACCAGGTGGACCCCGAGGTGGCCGCCCGCCGGGTGGAGCTGGTGGTGGACCTCCAGTCCCGCATTATGGACGAGTACAACCAGGAGCGTCTGGGCACCTGCATGGAAGTGTTGTGCGAGGGCTTTGACGGAAATGAAGGTTGCTTTGTGGGCCGTACCTACGCCGACTCGGTGGACATTGACGGCCGGGTGCTGTTCACCGCCGTAGGCGACGTGAAAGCAGGAGAATTTGTGTGGGTCCGCATCACCGGCACCGCCGACGGGGACCTCACGGGCGAAATTGAGGAGTGAGCGACATGGAATGGAATACCGCCAATAAACTGACCATGCTCCGGGTGATTTTGATTCCCGTGTACCTGGTGGTGTCGTACCTGAACCTGGAATACAGCGCTCTGCTGGCCCTGGCCGTGTTTGTCATCGCCAGCATCACCGACTTCCTGGACGGCTATGTGGCCCGGCACTACAACCAGGTGACCACCTTCGGCAAGTTCATGGACCCCCTGGCGGACAAGATTCTGGTGATCACCGCCATGATCTGGTTTGTCTCCGTGGGTCTGCTCCCCGTGTGGGCCCTGGTCATCGTGGTGGCCCGGGAGTTTGCCGTGTCCGGCCTGCGGCTCATCGCCGTGGACAATGGCCGGGTCATCGCCGCCGCCTGGTCTGGCAAGGTGAAGACCTTCTCCACCATGGTGTGTCTGTGCCTGATGCACTTGCCCATTCCTGAGATTCTGGTGCAGGTGTGCGTGTGGGTGATCGTCATCACCACCGTGTACTCCGGCATTGAGTACTTCTGGAAAAACAAAGATGTGATGAAATAAACACAAAAAAGTGGAAGTGGCCGTTGCGGCTGCTTCCACTTTTCTATCTTATGGCTATGACACTCTGTCATGTTCCATTGACAAAGTAGCAGGCTTGCCAGCCTGGCGGGGACGCTTCCCGCTGGGGGTTTCTTTTGGGCGGGCAAAA
>CABPXX010000224.1 GCA_902461475.1 uncultured Eubacteriales bacterium
GGGGGAGTTGGTGGCTCTTTCCTTGCGCCGCCAGGCCAGCCCAGCGGCAAGGAGCAGCGCAGGAATGGAAAGCCCCGCTGCCAGCTGCGTGGTCCTCAGCCACGCCAGCGTTCCCCCGTCCATCTTCAGCAGCTCCGGGGCCTGCACCAGGTACAGCTGAGAGACCAACTCCACACTCTCTCCCGCCCGCCACAGGGTAAATTGGTCTGTCAGGCCCTGATAGGCCAGCTCCGGGATGAAAAACCAGGGGGCAACGGCCGCATTGACCGCCATGGCCACACACAGCCACACCGTTACCATCACCCAGCTGTCCGCCCCGGTCCCCGTCTTCACTTGTCTTGCATACATGCCCGCACCACATCCTCCACCGTCACCGCCTGGGGAAAGACGTCCCGTGCCATCTGATTGGCGGCGGTGGTGTAAAAATGATTGCCCAGAAAGAAGTCCCGGGCGGGCTTCTGGCACACCAGCTGGCCCCGGAACAGCAGCCCGCAGGTGTCCGCATAGGCGGCGCAGAACTCCACATCGTGGGAGACCATGAACACCGTCTTGCCCTGCCCGGTGAGCGCTCTTAGCACCTGGGCCAAGGTCTGCTTATAACACCCGTCCAGCCCCTTGGTGGGCTCGTCCAGCAGGAGAATCTCCGGGTCCAGCAATAGCACCTTGGCCAGAGCCGCCCGCTGCTGCTCTCCCCCAGACAAATCATAGGGGTGTTGGCCCAGCAGGCCCTCCAACTGGGTCACACGGATGGCCTGGGCCAGACGGTCCTCCTGCTCCTTTCTGGACAGGGGAAGCTCGTCCAGCAGCTCCTCCAGGTCCGCCCCCACCGTGTCCTGAACAAAGAGGCACTGGGGATTCTGAGGCAGAACCCCCAGCACACCCCGCTCCAGAGACATGCCCCGCTTTCGCACTTGACCGCCGATGCGAATTTGGCCCCGGTAGGGGTGATTCTCTCCAGAGAAGAGGGAGAGAGCTGTGGTCTTTCCTCCTCCGTTGCCACCCATGAGGGCGTACAGCTGCCCTCTGGGCACCTGGAGGTTGAGCCCCTGGAGCACATCCGCCCCATGGCGGTCATAGCGGAACCACACCTCCCGGGCCTCCAAGGCCAGGTCCCTTGGAGCGGGCTGGGCGAGGGGCTCGATGGGGGGCTGGGGCTTGTGCCGGTACTGCTCCAGCCAGGTCCGTCCCTCCTTCACTGTCATGGGGCAGGCCTCTCCCCCCTCCACTCGGTTGTAAATCTGCATGGGCACCGGGCAGCACATCCCCAGGGGGTGATGGGCCAGAGCCTGCCCCACCTGCCGTGGGGAGCCGTCACAGAGGACTTTGCCTTCCTCCAGCACCACCACCCGGTCCGCCATGGGGAACACCTGGTCCAGGCGGTGCTCCACCACCACCACCGTCAGCCCCAGCTGCTGGTTGAGCCGCTGGAGGGGGTGGAGAAAGCCGGGAGCCGCCATAGGGGCCAGCTGGGAGGTGGGCTCGTCCAACACCAGAACCTGGGGGTGCATGGCCATCACCGAGGCCAGGTTGAGAAGCTGCTGTTCTCCGCCGGACAGTTCTTCTACCTTCCGATCAAACCAGCTCTGTAGGCCAAAATAGCTGGCCATCTCCGCCACCCGAAGCCGCATGTCTCCCAGCTCCAGCCCCAGGTTTTCCAGGCCGAAGGCCATCTCATGCCACACCTTGTCGGTGACCAGCTGCTGCTGGGGATTTTGCATCACAAAGCCAATTTCCTCCGCCTGGGTGCGCAAGTCCACCTGGTGCAGCGGGGTCCCCTTGTAGAAGATCTCTCCGGTTTTGGTTCCGTGTGGGGTGAGGGCGCTTTTGAATTGGCGGATGAGGGTGGATTTCCCGCATCCGGACCGCCCGCAGATCACCACGAATTCCCCTGGCCCAATTTGGAGGTTCACCTCTCGCAACGCAGGGACTGACGCGTCGGGATAGGAGAAGGTCAGATTTTGCACATCCAATAACGCCATTTCAAATCCTCCACCAAGTTGAGTATCAAAGGCAGGGCGCACAGCACCCCGTAGAGGGTATAGCACACACAGGCCGGGACGGTGGTCCCGTTCAGCCGCCACACCGGGAAATACAGCATGTTCAGCTGTCCCGTGATCACACCCGCCGCCACGCATCCAAAGCACAGGGTCATGCCTGCCGCCAAGGCGGTGGAACGCCCATCCCATCGGAAGGGGTGGTATAGGGTGCGCCCCCGCAGGCCGTAGCCACGGGCCCGCATGGAGTCAGCGGTGTCCACCGAGTGTTCCAAAGACCATGTGACCAGGATGGACAGTACCCGCACCCCCTTTTTCAGCCGTTGCCACGGGGTGCCCTCCCCCACGTCCCGGCCCACGCACCGCTGGGCTGCCATCACCCGCTTGGCCTGGGTCAAAAACAGGGGGAGAAAGCGCAGCACCATGGAGAAGATGAGGGCTAGAGCGGGAAAGCCCTTACCAAAGAGGTACACCACCTTGTCCTCCGTCATCACGTCCTGCCAGGTGGCACACCACAAGATCACCACCCCCATCATCCCCCCGGTGCATAACCCGTACACCACAGACTCCAGGGTCACCGGGTTCCCCGAGGGCAGGTACCCCAGGATGGTGAGGCCCTGGTGGGAGAAGAGGGGGTTGACCACCGCCGAAAGCACCACCACCGGAAGGGCCAGCAGGCACACCCGAACAAGCCCCTTCCCACCCCGCAGGCGGAGGAGATAGACAGCGGCGGCAACTCCCGATAATACCAACAACACTGGGTGCATGTAAAGGAGGGTAACCCCCAGCACCAGAAGGTAAAAGATGAAATTGATGCCCGGCTGACAGCGGGAAAACTCGTCCTTCACGCCGCCCTCTCCTCCTCTCTTACAAATCAAAGCCCAGATCGCAGGTATATTTAAACTCGATGACGTCTCCATTCTTCACCGTATACTTGCTCACTCCGTAGTTGGGCTTGGTCCCATTGACGTAGTACATCCAGCCGGACCCGGCCCCACAGTCGAACTCATATAGGTTGTTGATGCCCTCAATGTAATGGCTGCCAAAGCCGGGAGTATACTCGTACTCCATGTGGATGCCGTAGGTCTGGGTGGCTCGGAGGAGCACGTCAAACACCGACTCTCCCTCTTCAAAGGAGATGGCCTTGCGGGACAAAATCACCCCGTCTGAGGGCACCAAACTTTCCTTTCCTGGGGTCAGGTCCTCCATACGGCCCAAAATGGTCTTGCACTCAATGGAGAGATAGCAGGTGTTGACCTTGGGGGTGGGAGCGGGTGTGGCCTTCACCGCCGGCTTCTGGGTGGGCTTGGGGGGCGGCGCCGGCGTGGGTGGCGCGGTTATGAGGAGA
>CABPXX010000225.1 GCA_902461475.1 uncultured Eubacteriales bacterium
AGCCCTTCTGGCTCGCCTGCTCTATTATATGAGTAAACAAAGAAAAGGTGACTACCATGAAAATACTTGTATTCTCCGACTCCCACGGCGCCATGGGTAAGATGGTGGAGGCCATGGAGCACGAACGGCCCCATCATGTCTTCTTTCTGGGCGACCACTACCGGGACGGTATCGAGCTGTCCCAGCTATACCCGGATATCCCCATGGACATTGTCCGGGGCAACTGCGACTGGGGTAAGGGCCCAGACCTGCGGGTGGTGGAGTTGGAAGGAGTGCGGTTCCTCCTCACCCACGGGCACCTGCAATACGTAAAAAGCGGGCTGGATGAGCTGCTCCAGGAAGCAAAAAACCGTCAGGTGCAGGTGGCCTGTTTCGGACACACCCACCTGGCCAAGGTGGTATACCGGGATGGTATCTACCTGATGAACCCTGGCTCTGCGGGAGGCTGCCATGCCCGGGAAGGGTATGGGGTCATCGAAGCCCTGGGCGGTTCCGTGAATTTATTGTTAAAATAAGCAGATAAAAACCCCCCAACTTTCAAAAGTCGGGGGATTTTTACGGACTTATCCGTGATAGGTCTGTCGGTTGTCATGGTGTTCCATGGGACGGAACAGCAGGGTGATGCACCACACAGCGGCCAGACCCACCAGCGCATAGATGGTGCGGGCCAGCCAGTTGCCGGAGCCACCACAGATCAGGGCCACCAAGTCAAAGTTGAACAAACCGATGGCGCCCCAGTTCAGACCACCGATAATGGCCAGGGACAAGGCTAATTTGTCTAAAAACACGTGAAAAACCTCCTTTTCTCTGCCACTGGTAGTATGGGCAGGGGAAAGGAGGTTTATTCATCAAACATCGTTGAGCTGCTCAGGGCCAAAACCGTGGGGCATCAGTTGCTCCAAGGTCACTTCCTGATAGCTTTGGTCTCCGCAGGCCACTAAAATACGTAAATTTGGTTTGAATTCATACAACATTTGACGACAGGCACCGCAGGGCCAGCAGTAATCCTCTCCTCGGGAGATCACAGCCAGGGTCTCCCAGTCATGGGTGTGCCCCTCGCTCACTGCTTTTACCAGCGCCGTGCGCTCGGCACATAGACACTGTCCATAGGCGGCGTTTTCCACGTTGCAGCCAGTAAACACGGTTCCGTCCGAGCACAGCAGCGCCGCCCCAACTGGGAAGTGAGAGTAGGGGGCATAGGCTCGATCCAGCATGGAGTGGGCCAGAGATACTAGTTCACGGTCTGTCATAGTTGTACCACCTTTCCAGTTTAGTGGGGATGTACGTGGATGTGCAGATGGCTGGAGATGAGGAGCAGACCCAAGGCAAAGCCAATGATGGTGGCCAGAATGGCCCACTTGGACCGCCACTGCTGATAGGCCTCGGGGAGCAGTTCAAAGAACACCACATACAGCATGGCGCCGCCTGCAATGCTCATGGCCACGGACAGGGCCATGGGGGTCTGATTGCCGATGAAATAGCCCAGCAGAGCTCCCAGCACCGTGGGAGCGCCGCTGAGGGCGGCCACGCCGATGGCAGACCAAGGCTTGGTGCCATCGTGGAGGAGGGGGACCGCAATGCTCATGCCCTCGGGGATGTTGTGAAAGGCGATGGTGACAGCGGTGAGCAGGCTGGCATAGCAGATGCCCTGTACCGCCACGGTGGTGCCCACCGCCATACCCACCGGCATGTTGTGCAGGGCCACGGCGGCGGCCAGTACAAACCCGGCGGTCTTTAGATCATGGTGGCCGCAGGCACAGTGGTGGGGGTGGTGGTGGTCTTCGTGGTGCATGCTCTTGTCAATCCAGGCGTTGAGGGCGAAGGTGATGAGAAAGCCCAGCACCAGACATGCAGGGGGAATGATGAGCTGCTCCACCTGCTCCATGGCCTCGGGAATCATGTCGAAGCAGACAATACACAGCATCAGCCCGGCGGTGAAACTCAAGAGTAGGCTGGTGCCCTTGGGGGACTCCCGCTTGAGCAGCAGAGCCAGCAGGCCACCCAGGGCCAGGCCGCCCACACCGGTGACCGCAGAGAGAAGAATGAGATAAATGAGTTGGGAATGCATGGTGAAACTCCTTTGCAGTTTGGTTGCGCTAACGCCAATGGTATCACTGGACGGGGACTTCGTCAAGGGGGCGTTGACAGTTGCTGTGAAGTTGCTGGCAGATTTCCCGGTATTCCTGGGCAAAACAGCTGTTTTTGCTCCAGATGAAGGTGAACTCGTGGTGCATCTGGAAGTCGGAGATGGGAATTACCTTCACTTTCCCCCCTTTTAATAGGTCTTGTACAGCGGCTTGGTAGACGAAGGCGATGCCGCAGTCCTGGAGCAGCAACCCCACAATGCTGTGCATGTTCTCCACCTGGGCATAGTGGGAGAAGTCGGACACACTCAGGTTGAAGGCTGAGAGGTATTTCTCCAGAATCTCCCGGGTGCCCGACCCCTTCTCTCGAATGAGCAGCCGCTCCCCCAGCAAATCCCGCAGGGAGGACACCGGCTTTTGAAAGACGTGGCCTTTGGCACATACCGGAAGATATGGTTCCACCCGGTCCACCAAAATGTCGAAGTTGTCCAGGGAGACATAGCCCTCCACCAGGGCGAAGTCGATCTCCCCGGCGTGGAGCAGGTCCACCAGCATTTGGGTGTTGCCATACCGCACCTGGACATTCACGTCTGGGTGCTGTTTGAGATACTGGGACAGAGCGGGGAGGATGGCGTACTCTCCGATGGTACGGGTGGCGCCGAACACCAGAGTTTTCCCTTGAGACCCCGCCTCTTGCATCCGCCGGACCAGGGCTTTCTCGTCGTTGCGCAGGGAACCCATGGTGCGCAGCAGTACCTTACCGGCCGGAGTGAGGGCAATCCGTTTTCCATCCCGGAGAAAGAGCGGACAGCCATAGGTCTTCTCCAGAAAGCGAATGTGTTGGGAGACGGCAGGTTGCGTGATGTGCAGTTCCTCCGAGGCGGCGGTGAAGCTCATATGCCGACATACACTTAAAAAGGTTTCAATGCGAAAGTCCAGCATGGGGAGACCCTCCTCGTCAATCATCTCCTATATCATAACGGAAATTTATATATATATCAATATAAATAATTTTATTTTTTGGAAGAGCCGTATTATAATGCACTTGAACAACAAGAGAGACCAAAATCAGAGAAAGGTGGAATAACGTTGCAGTTCGTGAAAAAGAATGGATATGGAATTTTGCTGTGTCTGGCCATAGCGGTTCCATCTTGGTTTGCAGGGAAAGCATTCCCGATTATTGGTGGGGCGGTCATCGCCATCTTGGCCGGCATGGTGATCACCTTAGTTTGGAAGTGGCGGGAGCCCGTGGACAG
>CABPXX010000226.1 GCA_902461475.1 uncultured Eubacteriales bacterium
ACAGGGCCCCGGGCGCTGCCTGGAGGTGTACGGGGATTGCCGCCTGGACGGCCTGCGCCTCACTGCCCCGTCCCTGGACCTGCCGGAGGAGATGGAAGAGCCGCTGTTGGCGGTGTTGTGGGAGCGTGGGGAAATCCGGGGGGAGGATTTGGCGGTTACGAGCCTTGACACCCCAGAGGGGCCGTGGTAATATACTATGGTAAGTAAATATCGCTGTGAACGCATTTGAGTAGCGTGTGTGAAATCCGTCAGAGAGGCCTTGTCAGCGGCTGAAAGCAAGGCTCGGGGGAAGCGTGCGTGAAGTGCAAGCGGGAGTGAGGGGGATGCAGATGCCCTCCGGCCAGGCCACGTGACGGCCTTTGAGTGACAAACGAGAGTGGAACCGCGAGTACATCGCCTCTCATACCCTGGTGGTATGAGAGGCGTTTTTGTTTCATGGGTCTATCCGCAGGAGAGGAGGAATCGTTTTGACCCGATTGGGAGAAACTTTGCGTGCTTACCAATCCAGAGACCCGGCGGCCCGGAGTCGTCTGGAGATCTTTTTACTCTATCCCGGCGTCCATGCGGTGCTCTATCACCGCCTGGCCCATTTCCTCTACGTGCACCACCTGAAATTCCTGGCCCGGTTCGTGTCCCAGTGGAGTCGGTTTTGGACAGGAATCGAAATCCACCCCGGAGCCAAGCTGGGCCGTCGCCTGGTCATTGACCACGGCATGGGGATTGTCATCGGCGAGACCGCCGAGGTGGGAGACGACTGCCTCATCTACCACGGAGTCACTCTGGGCGGCACCGGCAAGGACTGCGGCAAACGCCACCCCACCATTGGCAACAATGTGATGATCTCTTGCGGCGCAAAAGTGTTGGGCCCCTTCCGCGTGGGAGACGGCTCCCGCATTGCCGCCAATGCAGTGGTCCTCACTGAGATTCCCGACCACGCCACCGCCGTGGGTGTCCCTGCCCAGGTGGTGCGGGTCCGCGGAGAAAAGGTCAACTATACCGATACGGTGGACCAGACCAGCGTGAAAAACCCCACTTTGGAAAAGTTGGGAACCCTGGCGGCTCGGGTTGAGCTGCTGGAAAAACAGGTAAACCAGATGAAAAAGGAGAAGTAAACCATGTATCTATACAATTCCGCCACCCGTAAGAAGGACGAATTTCAGACCCACACCCCTGGCCGTGTGGAGATGTACACCTGCGGCCCCACCGTGTACCACTTTGCCCATATCGGCAACCTGCGCTCCTATATCATGGAGGACGTGCTGGAGAAGTACCTGCGCTGGGAGGGGTACGACGTGAACCGGGTGATGAACATCACCGACGTGGGCCACCTGGCCTCCGATGCGGACACTGGCGAGGACAAGATGCTCAAGGGCGCCAAGCGGGAGCACAAGACCGTCATGGAGATCGCCCAGTTCTACACCGATGCCTTCTTTGACGACTGCCGCAAGCTGAACATCAAGACCCCCGACGTGGTGCAGCCCGCCACCGGACTCATTGACGAGTTTATCCACATGGTGGAGACCCTTATGGAGAAGGGGTACGCCTACTTTGCCGGTGGCAACGTGTACTTCGACACCTCCAAGCTGGACCACTACTATGTGTTCAACGACCACGATGAGGAGGATCTGGCTGTGGGCGTCCGGGAGGGCGTGGAAGAGGACGTGAACAAGCGCAACAAAAACGACTTTGTGCTCTGGTTTACCAAGTCCAAGTTTGAGGACCAGGCCCTGAAGTGGGACTCCCCCTGGGGCGTGGGCTATCCCGGCTGGCACATTGAGTGCTCCGGCATCTCCGCCAAGTTCAACGGCGAGTACCTGGACCTGCACTGTGGCGGCGTGGACAACGCCTTCCCCCACCACACCAATGAGATTGCCCAGTCCGAGGCCTACTTCGGCCACCCCTGGTGCAAGCAGTGGTTCCACGTGGCCCACCTGAACACCAACTCCGGCAAGATGTCCAAGAGTAAGGGCGAGTTCCTCACCGTCTCCCTGCTGGAGGAGAAGGGCTATGACCCCCTGGCTTACCGCTTCTTCTGCCTCCAGAGCCACTACCGCAAGGGCCTGGTGTTCACCTGGGAGAACCTGGACAACGCCGCCACCGCCTACCAGAAGCTGGTGAAGAAGATTGCCGCCCTCAAGCCCGAGGACGGCGAGGTGGACCAGGCTGTGGTGGAGGAGTACCGCACCGAGTTTAAGACTCAGGTGGGCAACGATCTGAACACTTCCATGGCTGTCACCTGCCTCTACGATGCCTTGAAGGCCAAGACCAACGACGCCACCCGTCTGGCCATTTTGAAGGACTTTGACCAGGTGCTCTCCCTGTCTCTGCTGGACAAGGCCGCTGAGCTGCGCAAGAGCCAGCAGGCCCAGGCCCAGAAGGCCGCCTCTGGGGAGTTCACCATCCACGGCGAGGGAGACCCCGCCATTGACGCGCTGGTGAAGGCCCGTGCCGAGGCCAAGAAGGCCAAGAACTTTGCCGAGGCCGACCGCATCCGGGACGAGCTGAAGGCCCAGGGCATTGAGGTCACCGACATGCCCAACGGGGCCAGCTGGAGACGAATTTGAAGCAAGAGGAGGGGCGGGGCGTGAGCCAGACCCAACAAGAATCTCACAACCACCTGGAGGGCACCGTCACCGCCATCCTCTTCCGTAACGAGGAGAACGGCTACACGGTGCTGCGCCTGGACACCTCCAACCGGGGTGAGGTGACGGTGGTGGGCTGCATGCCCGGCGTGGCCCCGGGGGAAACCCTGGATCTGGAGGGTAGCTGGGGCCGCCATGCCAGCTACGGGGAGCAGTTCAAGGCCGAGGCCATCTATCGGCGCATGCCGGTGGGGGAGAAGGCCATCTATGAATACCTGGCTTCCGGGGCGGTGAAGGGCATCCGCATGGGGCTGGCCCGTCAGATTGTGGATAAGTTCGGGGCCCAGGCCCTGGAGATCATTGAGAATGCCCCGGAGGAGTTGGCACAAATCCGAGGGGTGAGCCTCAAGCGGGCCCGTACCATCAGCGAGGGCTTCCGGGCCCAGATGGGCATGCGGAACCTGGCGGAGTTTCTCACTCAGCACCAGCTGCCTTTGGCCGCCGCCATGCCCCTCTACCAGCGGTTTGGGGATCTGGCGGTGGAAATGGTGCAGAATAACCCCTATCTTCTGGCCGACCGTGGCCTGGACATCCCCTTCTCCAAGGTGGACCAGTTGGCCATTGAGCTGGGCGTGGCGGGGGACGACCCCCAGCGGGTGGAGACCGCTCTCCTCTTTGAGCTGGAGCACAACGCCGACAACGGCCACGTGTTCCTTCCCCAGGACAAGATGCTGGCCGCCACAGGGATGCTGGGCGT
>CABPXX010000227.1 GCA_902461475.1 uncultured Eubacteriales bacterium
CCCGCTGGGCCGAGCGCCACGGCTTTACCTACTCCATTCTGGACTACCAGGACGGCGACGAGGCGGGCATCAAGTCCGCCACCATCCGCATTGACGGCGAGAACGCCTACGGCTACCTGAAGAGCGAGCACGGCGTGCACCGTCTGGTGCGCGTCTCCCCCTTCGACGCCAACGCCCGCCGTCAGACCTCCTTCGCCGCCGTGGAGGTCACCCCCGAGATCGACGACAGCGTGGAAGTGGAGATCCGCCCCGAGGACATTGAGATGCAGGTCTACCGCGCCTCCGGTGCCGGCGGCCAGCACGTCAACAAGACCTCCTCCGCCGTGCGACTGATCCACAAGCCCTCCGGCCTGGTGGTGGCCTGCCAGACCGAGCGAAGCCAGCTGCAAAACCGTGAAACCTGTATGAAGATGCTGCGCTCCAAGCTCATTCAGATCAAGGAGCAGGAGCACCTGGACAAGATCTCCGACATCAAGGGCGTGCAGCTGAAAATCGAGTGGGGCAGCCAGATTCGTTCCTACGTGTTCATGCCCTACCAGCTGGTGAAGGACAATCGCACCGCCTACGAGACCTCCAACATCAATGCGGTGATGGACGGCGACCTGGACGGCTTCATCAACGCCTACCTCACCGCCTCCGCCACCGGCAACTGGGCCACCAAGTAAGGCCCCTTTTCGGAAAAAGCAACCTATAAAAAGTGAGTGAAAGCCGCTGGTTCCGCGGCCTTCACTCACTTTTTTATAGTCCATTTTTTCCGTCAGAGGGGAAAGGTTGCGGTAATCAGCAACGACGCCTCGTCCTGGGTGCTGGCCACGATTTTCCCCTTGTGGGCATTGACAATGGCCAATGCAATGGACAGCCCCAGGCCATACCCGCCCGTCTTGGAGTTGCGGGACTTGTCCGCTCGGTAAAAGCGGTCAAACAAATGCCCCAGGCTCTCTCTGGGCATGGACTCCACGGTATTGAACACGCTCAGGCAAAGCGTATTTTTCTGTTTTTTCAACCCCACCTGAATTTGGCCCCCGTCCTGGGAGTATTTGATGGCGTTGTCCAACAGAATGGTGACCAACTTCCGGATGGACGTTTCGTCCCCGCTCATGGAGAGCATGGGCGGAATCTGGCAGGAGAGGGTCTTGTTGTGGATTCTGGCCAACGTCTGAAAGGTCTCCACGGTCTCCTCCACCAGATCTGAGATGGGAAACTCGATTTGTTCCACCTGGGGCTGCTCCTCCATTCGGGACAGCAAAATCAAGTTGTTGGTCAGTTCCGCCAGACGTTTGGTCTGCACCTGAATATCGGTGAGCCACTCATTTTCCCCAAGGTCCATTTCCAGCACTTCCGCATCGGCATCAATGATGGTCAGCGGCGTTTTCAGCTCGTGGCCTGCGTCGGTAATAAACTGCTTTTGCTTTTCGTAGGTTTCGGAAAATGGCTTTACAATTCGTCGAGAGAGCAGGATGAGCAGGAGCAGCACCGCCAGTAATCCGGCCACTCCCACCCCTAGACTGGTAAACAAAAAGGTGCGAAAGGAGCCCATTTCCCGGCTGCAATCCAGGAAAATCACGTGGGTCTCCTCCCCCACCACATAGGCGGTATAGCGGTAGTCCCCCAAAAATCCCTGAGTGTGTCCACTGCTGAGCACCTTTTGCGCATATTCAATGGCCGTAGTGGTGTCCACCGCCGCAATCTTGCCCGTGTTGACCGACACCACCGTGCCGTCTTCCGTGAAAAACACGGAGAAATATCTGGACTCATAGGGCAACTCAGGAGAAAACCGACCGTTCTCTTTGGGATGCTCCTCCATGGGGGGCAGGTCCCCTTTCTCCGGTCTGCCACCGGGAAAGGTGCCGTCATTTTCCTCCAAGATTGCCAGGATGCTGTCGGCGTCCGTGATGATTTTCCTGTAGTTGAGAATCCCCACCACCCCGAAAATCACCGTTAACACCAGCACCAGGGAGAGCATGGAGGCCAGAATCAATTTGATGCGAAGCTTTCGTATCATACGATTTCCTCCAACGTATACCCCGCGTTGCGCATGGCCTTGATCTGAATATCCGCATGGAGCGCCGCCAGTTTTTTTCTCAGATAGGAGATGTACACCCACACCACATTGATCTCCGCCTCGCTGTCATAGCCCCATATCTTTTCCATAAACCGCTCCGAGGAAATCAAGTTTTTCGGGTTGCTCATGAGCATCTCCATCATCTGGAACTCCTTGTTGGCCAGTCGGTAGCTTCCAGACGGGGTGGACAGCTCAAAGGTGGCCCGGTCCAAGGTCACATTCCCAATTTTGAGCTGTGAATTGGCCTGGGCAGCCTGGGTCCGGGTCATGGCCCGAATGCGCGCCAGCAGCTCCCGGGAGTGGAAGGGCTTGGTGAGGTAGTCGTTGGCCCCTGCGTCCAGCCCCAGCACCTTGTCATCCACTTCGGACTTTGCCGTCAGCAGCAGCACCGGAATCAGATTTCCCTTCTTCCGAATCTCTCGCAACACCGAAATCCCATCCACCTTGGGCATCATGATATCTAAAATCACGCCGTCATAGTGGTCCGCCTCCAAATACTCCAGCGCCTCTTGTCCATCGTAAGCGACGTCCACCGAATAGTGGTTTCGCTCCAATATGGTGGTCAGCGCCTTGGATAACGCCTGTTCATCTTCCGCCAGCAACAGTCTCATCCTGGTTGCTCCCCCTTTCCACGGCCATCGTTCTTCTACTCTGGGATCATATCATAAATGTCGTAACTTAAACAGAATTAAAATTTTGGGTGGAACTTTTCTTCCCCCGTGGCAAGCGGTGAGCACCAGGTACGTTTTTCTCCTTGTCTGTATATTTTTTCTCCCTTGGGGAAAGGTATCCATACCATTGAAATCCAAAAGGAGGGATTGGATGGCGCAATCGGCCATTGAAATTAAAAGCGAGATCGGGCCCTTGAAGCGGGTGCTGCTCCACCGCCCCGGGGGCGAGCTGGAAAACCTGATGCCGGAATATATGGAGCGGCTGCTCTTTGACGACATCCCCTAT
Organism: uncultured Eubacteriales bacterium; assembly: GCA_902461475.1. GTDB lineage: Bacteria > Bacillota > Clostridia > Oscillospirales > Oscillospiraceae > Enterenecus. The sequence goes on from CABPXX010000227.1 coordinate 3,020, forward strand.
CTGAAAATCGCCCAGGAGGAGCACGACGCCTTCTGTCAGCTGCTGCGGGACAACGGGGCCGAGGTGGTGTACCTCACCGACCTGGTCAGCGAGTCCCTCACGGACCCGAAGGTGAAGGAGCAGTTTGTGCTGGAGTATATCGAAGAGGCGGGGGTGCGGGGGGACAAGCGCACCGCCATGATCGCCGACCACTTCCTGTCCATGTCCACCCACAACATGGTGTCCGCCATGATGGCGGGGCTTCGCAAGTCTCAAGGGCGGGGGGACGGGCGGGAGGAGAAGGTG
>CABPXX010000228.1 GCA_902461475.1 uncultured Eubacteriales bacterium
CAGATGTAGGCGGTGAACTAGGGAGCCGCCCGGTCCGGGGTGGCCATTTCCGATGCCTTAGGGATGCTGGCGGGATTCACCACGGTGATTCACAGCCGGAAGGCGGACCAGGTGGCTCAGGAGATCGGCAAGCTGGTGGCGGAGCACCGGGTGGAGGAGCTGGTCATGGGCTTTCCCCGGAACATGGACGGCACGGAGGGCCCCCGAGCGGAGCTGTACCGGGCCTTTGCCCAGCAGCTTCAAGAGGTGACGGGGATGGAGGTGCACCTGTGGGACGAGCGGCGCACCACCATTGAGGCCCACCAGATTCTCCATGCTTCCGGGAAGAAGATGAAGCAGCACAAGAAGAATGTGGACGCCGTGGCTGCTACCTTAATATTAGAGGGATATCGGCCCTATAGGCGGAGAAGCATCTAAAATGAATAATGAATAATGAATAATGAATAATTGTGGTGTGCCGCTATGCGGCACGGATTTTGATGCAGGGTGGAGATTTAAGGGACCTCTCCGCCACGTCCCCTACCCCAGCGTAACGGGACAGTACGGAAAATCCCCGGCGGCGGGAACGCCGCACACACCAGACTAGGCCCGGACGAGGAAACCGCCCAGCTATAGGGCCAGCTGCCCAGGGGAACTTGGTGTGGTGGCAATGACAGGGGCCACAGCAAGGGTGACGGGCCGACCATAGTCTTGACGCAGTTCTAGCCTCGTACCCCAGGGAGGTTCTTAGGGGGGGACGCCCTAAGCGGGTTTTGGTTCCTTTTGACCGAGCAAAAGGAACCCCCAGCGGGAAGCGTCCCCACCAGGCTGGCAAGTCTGAACTAGGCCGTTTAGAAGAACAACTCCTCCATCAGCCGGACAGCCGACAGCCCCCCTTTGCAAAAGGGAGACGTTTGGCCTGGTGGAGGTCAGAGGGCTGTTTCCATTGACCGGGGCTGAAGCTTCTGGTATACTGATCGTAGGATTTGTACACGGTAAGCATAATGCCTTTTGTGATTTTGAGGTGAACCGTATGAAATGGAAGAAAATGATTTCCCCGGTTTTGTCTGTGCTGGTGCTGGTTCTGATGGCCCTGTGGGGCGTAGGTATAGTGTCAAACGAGGGACATACCCCATAGAGGTCCGCTTAATGGGATGCAAAGTCAACCCCGCGAGGGGTTGACTTTTTATATCTATTGTATTATAATATGCAATACAAACAAGACAAAGAGAGGACGGTGAACCCTCATGCTGCTGCAATTGGATTTCAACAGTGAGCGACCCATTTACCAACAGATTCGGGACCAGATTGTGGTGGGCATTGCCCAGGGGGTCTTATCCCCGGGGGAGAAGCTGCCCACGGTGCGGGCTCTGGCTGACGAGGCCGGAGTGAACATGATGACGGTGAGCAAGGCCTACCAGCTTCTGAAACAGGAGGGGTACATCACCACCGACCGGAGAAGCGGCACTGTGGTCAGTGCTCGAGAGGGGGCCCAGACCGTGCCGGAGCAGACGGTTCAGCGGTTGAAGCTGGCCGTGTCCGAGCTGCGCGTGGCCGGGTGGAGCCGAGCGCAGGTGCTGGAGCTGTGCCAGAAGCTATATGAACAGGAGGGGTGACTATGATCGTTCGGTTGATTCTTTGGGCGTGTGGAATTATCATCATACCGCTGATGTTTTGGCAGCTCAACAACGAGACCAAGTTTAAAAAGAACATTGCCCTGGGGGTCACGCTGCCCTATGTGGGCCGCACCCACCCTCAGACCGTGGAGCTGTTGAACCGGTTCCGCCGTATTCTGCGGTGGATCTGTCTGGGCTTGCTGGTATCAGTGGTGGTGCTGGTGCTTTTGCCCATGTCCACGGGGCTGTCCCTGACCGTGTGGCTGATTTGGATTGATGTGGCTATGGTGCTGCCGTTTATCCCCTATGTGAAGTACCATAAAAAGCTCAAGGCGCTGAAAAAGGAGCAGGGCTGGTACCCGGAGGTGCCCCGCACCCATGTGGTAAACCTCACCGCTGCCGCTCAGGCGGAGAAGCCCATCTCGCCCGTACAGTTTTTGCTTCCCCTGGTGGTGAGCTTGGCGCCCCTGGTGTGGGGCATCGTGAAACAGGATTGGCTGATGACCGCGCTGTTTCTCACCGGGCCGGTGTGTGTGCTGCTGTTCTGGGCTCTGTATCAGTGGGCCATGCGGCGGCGGGCGGAGACGGTGGACGAAAATGAGAGCCTCACCCAGACCCTCACCCGCATCCGCCGGAGAGCCTGGCGGCGGAGCTGGGTGTGGGGCAGCTGGTTTATGGCAGGGGTCAACCTGGCCATGTGGTTGTCTCTGTCCCACCCGGTTTGGGGCCTGGTGGTGATGTTGGCCCTCACCGTCCTCTTTCTGGTGCTGGCGGTGGGGCTGGAGTTCCACCTGCGCCACCAGCAGGAGCGGCTCACCGCCCAGAGCGGTCAGACCTACTATGTGGACGAGGATGAAAAGTGGATTTGGGGCATGTTCTACTATGATCCCAACGACACCCACTTGGTGGTCAACAACCGCATCGGCATGAACACCACCGTAAACCTAGCCAAGAAAAGCGGCCGGGTCATCATGGGAGCTACGGCGGTTCTGATGCTCCTGATGCCCCTGTTCGGCGTGTGGATGATGGCGGAGGAGCGGGCACCTGTGACCATCACCCTCACGGACACCGCCCTGGTGGCAGAGCACGGCTGGGATCACTATGAGATTCCCCTGGCGGACGTGAACCAGGTGCAGCTGCTGCAAGAGGAGCCGGAGGGGCTGCGGCGCATTGCTGGCACGGCCATGGACAACGTATATAAGGGCCGCTACCAGAGCGACGAGTACGACAAAATTACCGTGTGCATGGACCCCCAGGAGGGGCCCTGGCTGCTCATCACCATGGACGACGGCACCGTCTACCTGGTAGGGGACGGGGCCTGTACGAGCAATTGAAATAAGTGGCAAAGTGTGGCGCAGGGGACCTCCCTGCGCCACACAAATTGTGCAAGAAATACCTTGCAATTCTGCTTCTGTGTGTTAGAATAGACCGGACAACTGAATACAGTTGCGAGAAAAGCAGAAACGAAAGGAAGAAGCAAAATGCCCAAGTTCACGAAACGGGCCCTTTTGCTGCTGCTGGCCGGGGTCATGCTCTCGGCTTCACTGTACGGATGTACAGGAGGCACGAACAATAGCGCCACCCCCACAGCCTCTGCACAAACGGGCGAGTTATCCAAAGGAAACTCAGTCACGGTAGGTATCGCACAGGATTTGGACAACCTGGACCCCCACAA
>CABPXX010000229.1 GCA_902461475.1 uncultured Eubacteriales bacterium
CCTTTGGCGGTCTTTGGTGACTTTCTGGCGGCAGAAAGTCACCCCAGCGGAGCGCCCCCAGGCTGGCAAGCCGGAACAGGGCAATCTGATAAGAAGATTATTTCAGAATAAGAAAATGACCTGCTGCGTTGCCGCAACAGGCCATTTCTCATTTTATGTATTACACAAACTTGTACACGGTTTCTTCCCGGTACTCCTGACCGGGCTTGAGCACGGCGGAGGGGAAGTTTTCGTGATTGGGGGCGTCGGGGAAGTTCTGGGTCTCCAGGCAGAAGCCCCAGCGCTTATCGTAGGGAGCGCCGTCCTTGCCCACGGGGCAGCCGTCCATGTAGTTGCCGGAGTAGAACTGCACGCCGGGGGTGGTGGTGTGCACCTCCATGGTGATGCCGGTGGCGGGGGAGTGGGCGGTGGCCACATGGCGCAGCTGGCCCGGCGTGCCGTCCAGCACCCAGTTGTGGTCGTAGCCTCGGGCCATGGTCAGCTGCTCAAAGTCGTCGTCCCAGTGTGCACCCATGGCCACGGGGGTGCGCAGGTCCATAGGAGTGCCCTCCACGCTGGCGATCTCCCCGGTGGGGATGGAGCCGGCATCAGTGGGGGTGTAGGCCTGGGCCTTGATGCAGATGGTCTGGTTATCCACCGGGCCGCTGTTGTGGCCGGAGAGGTTGAAGTAGCAGTGATTGGTCAGGTTGCACAGGGTGTCCGCGTCGGTGTTGGCGTGGTAGGAGATGGACAGCCCCTCCTCGGTGAGGGTGTAGGTGACAATGACGGTGAGGGTGCCGGGATAGTTCTCCTGGCCGTCAGGGCTGACCAGGGAGAGCACCACCTGGTTCTCGGTCTGGTCCTCCACGGTCCAAATCTGCTTGTCAAAGCCGATGTCGCCGCCGTGGAGATGGTTGATGCCGTTGTCGTTGCAGGCCAGGGTGTGCTCCACTCCATTCAGGGTGAATTTGCCCTTGCCGATGCGGTTGCCGAAGCGGCCAATGAGGGCACCGATGTAGCAGGTCTGGGCCATGTAGTCCTCGATGGTGTCGAAGCCCAGGGCCACATCCACGGGGTTGCCGTCCTTGTCAGGGACCACCAGGGAGTGGATGGCGCCGCCATAGGTGAGGATGGAGCAGCGCAGGGCGCCGCAGCGGAGGGTGAGTTCTTCCACCAGGTCACCGTTGGGCATGGTGGCAAAGGGAGTGCGGTTGTCAGACATGGGAAAAACCTCCTTATATGCTTTTTTTCGATTGTAGCACTGGAAGGGCCCCGCCGTCAACCATCCTTACAGAGCCAGCACCCCTAGGTGCTCCAACAAAATCTTGGCGCCGATGAGCACCAGCACCACGCCGCCCAGCAGCTCCGCCTTGGATTGGAAGCGGGCGCCGAAGACGTTGCCGATCTTCACTCCCGCCGCCGAGATGACAAAGGTGCACACCCCGATGATGGCCACCGCCAGCCAGATGTTTACCCGCAGGAAGGCGAAGGTGATGCCCACGGCCAGAGCGTCAATGGAGGTGGCTACCGCCAGCAGGAACATACCGGGGACAGCCAGGGAGGGGGAGACCTCCTCCTCGTCGCCGCTGAAGGCCTCACGAATCATGTTGCCGCCGATGATGAGCAGCAGCACAAAGGCAATCCAGTGATCCAGCGCCTGGACCAGCTGGGTAAAGGCAGAGCCCAAAAAGTACCCCAGCAGGGGCATGAGGGCCTGGAAGGCCCCAAACCACAGGCCAACAATCACCATGTGGCGCAGATTGAGCTTGCGGATGGACAGGCCCTTGCAGATGGACACGGCAAAGGCATCCATGGCCAGGCCCACGGCTAAAATCAAAAGTTCCCAAATTCCCATATTCTTCTCGCCTTTCTGTTTCAGGTGTTGGGCGGGCATAAAAAAAGAGACTACCCGCCCTTTGTAGCGGATAAGTCTCACTGTTTCAGACCCGGCCAGACGGACACGCCGCCAGTATGTTGACCAGGCCACGGCGTAAACACGCCGCCAATTACTCCCTTATCGTGTGGGTATTGTACCAGCGGTAAGAGGAGTTAGTCAACGATAACACAGGAGACCTCGGGGGATTCATAAACTTTCTTTAAACAATGGTAAGGAAGGATTGCAGGTGGAGGGGAGAACGTGTACTATATAGTTAAGATAACAATATAGCGGGATGGTGGTAATTATGAGTTATATCTCTTTCAAACAAGTTCGTAAGGAGTACGCCATGGGAGAGGTGACCATCAAAGCGGTGGATGGGGTGGATTTCCACATCGAAAAAGGGGAGTTTGCCATCATTGTGGGGCCATCCGGCGCAGGTAAGACCACGGTGCTGAATATGCTGGGGGGCATGGACGCCTGTACCAGCGGAGAGATCCTAGTGGACGGCACCCAGGTCAGCAGCTTCAACGCCCGTCAGCTCACCCAGTACCGCCGCAATGACATCGGATTTGTCTTCCAGTTCTACAACCTGGTGCAGAACCTCACTGCCCTGGAGAATGTAGAGCTGGCCGCCCAGATCTGCAAAGAACCCCTGGACGCCAAAGACGTGCTGGAGCACGTGGGGCTGGGCCACCGTTTGAACAACTTCCCTGCCCAGCTCTCCGGCGGCGAGCAGCAGCGGGTGGCCATCGCCCGTGCCCTGGCCAAAAACCCCAAGCTGCTGCTGTGCGATGAGCCCACAGGTGCTCTGGACTACGTCACGGGCAAGGCCATTTTGAAGCTCTTGCAGGATACCTGCCGCCTGCAGGGGATGACAGTGGTGGTCATCACCCACAATACCGCCCTCACCCCCATGGCAGACCGGGTCATTCACATCAAAAACGGGCGTGTGGAGGAGATGACCTGCAATCCCAACCCCACCCCGGTGGAGGCGATTGAATGGTAAAGAGGAAAAACAGGCTGCTCACCGATTTTATTCGGGAAGTCCGCCATACTTACAGCCGCTTTCTATCCATTCTCCTCCTCTCCGCTTTGGCTGTGGCCTTTTTGGTGGGCCTGCGGGCCACGGCCCCGGATATGGAGTATACGGCGGACAACTACTACGACTCCCACCACCTCATGGATGGCTACATTCTGTCCACCATGGGGCTCACCCAGGAGGACTTGCAGGCCTTAGCCCAAGCCGACGGCGTGGACCAAGTGGAAGGGGCGTGGAGCGTGGACGCCACCGCGGTGGACTCCATCGTCTCCATGCGCTCCATGCCGGAAGAATTGAATTTACTCAACGTGGTGGAGGGCCGCCCGCCCCCGCCCGCGGGCCGAGGCGGGCCCTACGTCCAGG
>CABPXX010000230.1 GCA_902461475.1 uncultured Eubacteriales bacterium
CCTCGGCCAGAGCGGCGCGGAACACAGCCACAGAGTCGGCAGTGTAGCCGTCCAGGTTGATGCCCTCAGCCTGGTTGATGAGGTCCTCCAGGATGGACTTGTCGGCCTTGTAGCGCTGGGCCAGGATGGTGTTCAAGAGGGCCTGGGTGGCCTCGTCCACCTCTTCCTGCATGGCGTCGCCGTCCTCCAGCACCTGCTTGGCGGTGGCCAGAGCGTCCACCACCTCCCTCCAGCCTGTCTACCAGGCCAGTGGCCCGGAGCCTCCACCAGCTCCTGCCAGTGGGCGTCCACATACTTGTCGGCGTTGCTCATCATCTCATCGCCGCGGGTGATGACCAGCTCCAGCATGGTCTTGTCACCCTGGGTGAGACCCAGACCCCAGATACCTTCCAGCAGGTTGTTCCAGGCAGCGTTCAGCTCGGACTGGGTGGCATTGGGATTGGCCAGGACAGCCTCAGCCTCGGCCAGCGCCTTCTCAAAGTAGGCGGCGGCGGACTCGGTGACGCCGTCGGTAGACAGGGTCATAGCATAGTCATAGGTCTTCTGCAGCAGGGTGCGGATGGCCTCGGTGTTGGCCTCCACCAGCAGGGCGCGGGCGTCGGCGATGGCCTGGATGGCGGCATCCACCTCCTTCACGGTAGTCAGGTTGTCCAGAGAGACCTGCTCCAGAGCTTCCAGGAACTTGGCATAGCTCTCGGCGGTGTAGTCGTCGGGATTCAGAGCCTTGGCGGCCTCATAGGCGTCCACGGCGTCCTGGGGTACCACCAGAATGTGCTGGGACAGCTCGTCCTGCAGGTCCAGCACCATCTGCTTGTGCATCATCAGATCGCCCACGCTGATGGTGGCATCGCCATTGGCCAGAGCCAGATAGCCCTCCAGGGTCTCCACGGCGGAGGTGTAGAAGGTCTCGTCCACGTTGCCGTTGTGGGTGCCGGGCTGATACTGGGCGAAGGTGTCCAGGGCGGCCTGGGTGTAGGCCTTCAGCTCGGCGTTGGTGGCCTGGTAGACCTCAAACTCATAGATGCTGCCGCTGTAGTAGTTGCCGTTGCCGGTGTGCTTCCAGCGCTGGAGCTGGGTGTACTTCACGTACCGGGCATCCACGGGCTGGTCCAAGGTGATGGTGTGCACTCCGGAGGCGCCGCCCTGAGCCAGGCTGTCGTCCTGGAAGGAGTAGACCTGGGTGTAGGTCTCGCCGTCGGTGGACACCTCAATCTTGTACTTGGGTACCTGGGACTCGTACTGGATGACCAGCTGGGAGATGTTGTACACCTCACCCAGGTCCACCACCATCCACTGCTCGTCCTGGTTCTTGGCGAAGGACACACGGGAGTCCTTGGACACGATGCCGTCCACGGCCTTGTCGGCGGTGAAGCGGCCGTCGTTGACCTCCAGGCCGGACACGGTGACATCCTTGTTCAGAGCCAGATTGTCCCGCTTGGCCAGGTTCAGAGCGTCCTGGATTTCCTCTTCGCTCATGGCGTAGTTGTAGATGAGAAGCTCGTCCATGCTGCCCACGGCGTTAACCATGACCTTCTCAAAGGTCATGATGCTGGTGTCGCTGTACTGGGGCTTGCCACCGATGGTGGAGTCCATGAGCTTGGCAGTGCCCTTGGACACGCCGTTGACGTACAGGGTGGTGTGCTTGGCGTCGCCTACGAAGGTGAGGGTCACCCACTCGTTCAGGGGCAGCTCATAGTCGAAGGAGAAGCGGTAAGCGCCGCGCTTGAAGCCCACCTTGCCGCTGTTGTCGATGTTGGCATACACGGTGCCGTCCTCACCGGAGAACAGAGCGGTGGTCTCGTCCACCTGGGAGAGATTCACCCGTACGCTGACGGTGTAGGGATAGCCGATGCTGTCAAAGGGCATGGACAGGTAGTCCTCAGAGGTGAACTGAGCCACGCCATTTTGTACGGTCATGCCGTGGAGGGTGGCGTCATAGCCGTTGGCGGTGCTGTCGGTGCCGTCCTGGGTGAAGTGGAGGGCGGCCACCTGCTCAGTCTGGCTGTCCACGATGCGGCCGGGGTTGGCGTTGGGCACCTTGTCGTCCAGGGCGTCCATGCGCTGGACAAACTGCTCATAGGTCTGACCCTCCTGGTCCTCGCCGAACCAGGTCTTCTCGGAGACCAGAGCCACAGCGGCCTTGAAGCGGTCGTAGATGTCAAACCAGGAGAAACCACCCTTGAAGGAGGTCATGTCGTTACACACACAGAACTCAGCGCCCTTGGTCTGGGGGTGAGCCACGGGCATGATGGCCTCGCCGCTGGGGTTACGGCCGGACTTGAAGTTGTTGACCTCAAACTCGGTATACAGCCGCTCCAGGTTCATGCGGTCGGGGTAACCGGCGTTGGCGCCGGGCACGATGTACAGCCAGCCGCCGTAGGTGTTGATGACGTCGTAGCCGGCGTCGTAGGTCTCATGGACGTCCGCCCAATAGGGGGCCCACAGGTTCATGGTGGCCTCGTTGGACACGGGAGTGGTGCCGATGTGGAACTTGTTGCTCTGGATCACGGGGTCCTCCCCGTCCAGATACTCGTCAATGAGATTTTCGATGATCTCCTGGTTGGCCAGACGGGCCTCCTCGGTGGTGATGTCCAGATAGCCGGTCTTGAGCATCTGCACCCCGGGCACGTCCCGGAAGCACTCGGCGTGGTAGGGGGTGTCGATCTCGGTGATCACGTCGATGCCGTACTTCTGCACGTCCTTCTGATACTGGCGGTACTCGTCCTTGGTGTAGTAGCCGTCCTCCGCGTTGATCTGGGGATAGACCTCGCTCTCCAGACGGAAGGCGCTGTATCCAGAGCCACCCCAGTAGTCATTGATGTGGACGTGTACCTCGTTCATCTTGAACCAGGACATGTAGACGGTCATTTCCTCCAGGTACTCCAGGGGAATGTACATGCGGCCCACGTCAATCATGACGGCGCGCACCTCATACTTGGGATAGTCACGGGCCACACCATTGGGGGCGTTGTCCATGCCCTCGTCCTGATAGAGAATCTGGGTGATTGAGGCGCCGCCGTAGGTCATGCCGGTGGCGGTGGGGGAGGTGATGGTGACGTAGTCGCCAATGTCCAGAGTGTAGCCCGCTTCGCCCAGCTCGTCCACGCTGCCGCCCACCTTCAGGTAGACGTCGCCCGCCTGGGGAGCGGTGCCGGAGACCACGGGGACCTCACGGCCCAGCATGTCGGAGAAGTAGGTGGCGATGACAGCGGCCACCTCGTCCATGGAGGGATCGGAGACCAGAATGCGGCTGGGG
>CABPXX010000231.1 GCA_902461475.1 uncultured Eubacteriales bacterium
GTGTCGATGCGCAGCTGGCGGCAGTGGGCCCGGCACCAGGCCAGGCAGTGGGCTGCCGCACCAGTGCGGGAGGCTCCGGTGGCCAGGCGATGCACCACGCCGTACTCCCCGTTGTCCGGCCACCCATCCCCTTCAATGTGGGCGTAGGTGGGCTCTCCCTTGGTGTGGAAGGAGAAGGCCGCGGCCAGGCGGCCATTTTCCATACACACAAAGCTGTACCCCAGGTTGATATCCTGCTGAATCTGCTCCAGGGTGGGCTTATCCTCCCCCCACTGGTCCGGGTTGCCGGACTCCCGCATAAAGGCCCGGGCCTGGGCGTAGAGCTGCTCCAGAGCAGGCAAGTCCCGGTTGTTGGCTCGACGAATCAAAAAATTGGTTCCACTGTTCATGTTCATTCCACCGTTTTCAAACTTTCTACCATATCAATTTTCTTTAACTTAAAGTGTGCCGCCACATTGACAATGAGGGAGAACAGGGCGGTCATGGCCGCTGCCAGCACATAGGCATAGGGCGGAGCCGTGCGTCCAAACATCACCAGGTCCACCTCCACTGTCAACACCATCCAGCTGTGGAGGAACCGGCCCAACACCAGTCCCAGAATCACGCCAAAGATGGTGAGGAACACGTTCTCCCGCAATACATATGCGGTGGTCTCTCCGTCATAGAACCCCAGCACCTTCAAGGTGGCCAGCTCACTTCTGCGCTCGGTGATGTTGATGTTGGTCAGGTTGTACAGCACCACAAAGGCCAGCGCGGCGGCAGCCACAATGATGATGACCACGGCGTAGTTGATGGCGTCCATGCTGTCCTCAAAGCTGTCCCGGATGGTGGCAATGTAGGAGTAGGAGGCCACCCCGTCCATCTTCATCAGGGTCTCCGAGGTCTGGTTGGACACGTCCACCCCCATGCCGTCCTGATAGGCCAGGAGCATCACGTTGTTCTGGTAGTCCTCCCCATACAGCTGGGTATACAGGTCCCGGGTGAGGTACACATAGTGGTAGACGTAGTTTTCCGTGATGTCCGCCACCACGGCCTCCACCCGCTGGTCTCCCTCCAGGGTGATGGTGTCCCCGACCGACACATCCAGCAGCTCGGAGAGCTTCTCGTCAATGACCACGCCGGAGCCGTCCAGCTCCACTGGGGAGTGGTCCGAGCGGTGGCGCAGGTCCACAAAGCGCCCGAACTTCTCCACGTCGTCCACCGCAAAGAGGTACACGTCGTAGGAGGTGCCGGTGGTGGAGGCGTCCATCATCTGCTGATAGGTGAACATGTAGTCCGCCACAGCCTCTTCCCCGTCCAGATAGTCCTCAATTCCCTGCTTCTGCTCCTCCGTCAGGTCCTCGTCCAGGCCCACGGTGGCGTCATACAGGGATATCTCATCAAACTGCTTATCCAGTACGTCGAAAATGGACTCGTGGAGGCCAAAGCCCGTGACAATCAGGGCAGTACAGCCGCCAATGCCGATGACCGTCATCCAAAACCGCTTTTGATAGCGGAACAGGTTGCGCATGGTCACCTTCCAGGTAAAGCTTAGCCTGCGCCAAATGGGCTTGATGTATTCCAAGAAGACCCGCTTGCCCGCCTTGGGGGCCCGAGGCCGCATGAGGTTGGCTGGGGTGTCAATCAGCGTGGACAGGCAGGCCCACAGGGCGGCCCCGGTGGTACACGCCACCGCCGCCAGCACCGCCAGCACAAACAGGGGCAGCTGCATCTTATAGTCCAGACCGGGAATGGCATACATGATCTGGAAGGCGTTGGCGATGACCGCCGGGATGAGGGTAGCTCCTATTCCTAAGCCAATGAGGCCGCCTACCAGGCTGGCCACAAAGGCGTATCCAATGTACTTTTGGGAGATGGCCAGCCGGGAGAATCCCAGAGCCTTCAAAGAGCCAATCTGGGTGCGCTGCTCCTCCACCATACGGGTCATGGTGGTCAGGCAGGCCAGAGCGGCCACCACAAAGAAGATCACCGGAAAGATGCTGGACAGGTTATCCACCCGCTCGGCATCCTGGGAGTAGCTGACAAAGCCGGAATTGGTGTCCCGGCCCAGCACATACCACTCACAGCTGGCCATCTCATCTAAATCCTTCTGGCCCTGGTCGATGTCCGCCTGGGCCTGCTCCAGCTCCGGCTGGGCGTCAGCCTTGGCCTGTTCGTACTCCTCCAGGCCCTTCTGGTATTCCGCCTCGCCGTCGTCCAGCTCTGCCTTGGCTTCGGCCAACTGGCTTCGGCCACGGGCCTCTTCCTGGTCCAGGGTCTGCTGCCCGGACTGGTACTCAGCCCATCCGGTATCCAACTGCTGGGCGGCGTTTTGCAACTGGGCCTGGGCGGCATCCAGCTCCGCCTTGGATTCCTCCAACTGAGCCTTTACCTGGGCCAGCTGCTGATACCCCCCCTGAATCTGGGCGGCAGCTTCGTCCAGCTTTGCCTTCTGGGGAGCCAGCTGCTCCACCATCTGGTCGTACATGGGGGTGCCCTCAAAGGGCTTCAAAGCGTCGTAATACTCCTCGTAGCCCTTGGCCACCTCTTCCTGCTGGGCGTCCAGCTGGGCCAGGTTCTCCTCATAGGCAGTCTGGCTCTCCTGGTACTGAGCCAGCCCCTCCTGGTAGTCCACTTTGCCCTGCTCATACCGGGTCTGGGACTCCTCCAGCTGGGACCGGGCGGCGTTCAGCTTGGCCTGGCCGTCCTTGATCTCCTGTTCCAGGGTGGCGAGGCCACTCTTATAGTCCGCCCAGCCGCTGTCCAGCTCCGTTCGGGCATCGTCCAGCTTCTTCTTGGCGTCGTCCAGTTCCTTTTGAGCGTCTGCCAGCTCTTGGCGGGCGTCATCCAGCTCCTTATGGGCCTCGCTACGCACCTCTTCGTCCCGCAGGCTGGCCCGCTCCTGGGCCAAGGGGGCCAGGCTGTCTACCAGGGCGCTGAGCTGGTCGGCGTAGGTCTGGCTGTAGCTGTTGAGGGCCTCCATTCCATCGCCAGTGAAATAGGCTGTGGTGTATACGTCCAGGTTAAAATTCTCCCCAGGGATGTAGACAAAGGCGTCGATGCTACCGCTGCCCAGGGTGGTGCTGCCTCGGTCTGTGCCCACATACAGGGGGCTTTGCACCGTGCCCACAATGGTGTAGCTGGTTCGGGTGAGGCTGTCCTGGTCCGCCTCATCCAACGTGACGGTGAGGGTGTCCCCAATCTCCAGCCCCAGAGCGGTGAGGAGCATCTGCTCGGTGACGCACTCGTCCGCCTGCTGGGGCAGG
>CABPXX010000232.1 GCA_902461475.1 uncultured Eubacteriales bacterium
CCAGAGCCTTCATCTTCTCAATGAGCAGGCGGTTGTTCTCGGCGTAGCGGCGGCTGCGGGCGGGGATACCTCCCTCCTCCTCCAGCTCCTCCAGGGCCTTGGCAAAGGCCAGCACCACATGGGTGGGGGAGGTAAAGCGCCACTTGCCGTCCTTCTCCATCCCCTTCCACTGGTCCAGCAGGTCCAGGGACAGAGAGCGGGCCTTGCCCTCGCTGGAGAGCAGCTTGTCCCGGCGGCACAGGATGAAGGAGAAGCCGGGTACTCCCTGGATGCACTTGTTGGCGCTGGACACCAGAAAGTCGATGCCCCAGTCGGAGACGGGGATATCCACCCCGCCGAAGGAGGACATGGCGTCCACGATGAAGGTCCGCCCGGCGTCCCGGACCACCTTGCCCACGGACTGGATGTCGTTGAGGATGCCGCTGGTGGTCTCACTGTGGACCATGGCCACGTGGGTAATGGCCGGGTCCTGAGCCAGCAGACGGGCGACGCGGGCGGGGTCGGGGATGTGGTCATAACTCTCGGCGTAGTGGACATAGGGAATGCGGTTCCGGTCACAGATCCGGGTCATGCGCACCCCGTAGGCCCCGTTGGAGCAGATGAGGACCTTGTCCTCGTCCCCCACCACGCTGGAGAGGACGCTCTCCACTCCGAAGGTGCCGCTGCCCTGCATCAGGACGGCCGTGTAGTCATCCTCCGACACGTGCCCCAGCTGGAGCAGCTGGCGGCGGATCTTCTGGGTGACGGCCTTGTAGTCGTCATCCCAGGTGCACCGGTCCACCAGCATCTCCTCCTTCACCGTGTCGGTGGTGGTCAGGGGCCCGGGGGTCAGTAGTTTATAGGTATTCATGGTCGGTTCCTCCTTTTCTCACAGACAAGCCAGTTCAGCCCTTGGCCCGTTCGGAGAGCTCCTGGTGGGCGGTGAACAGCTCGAAGGTCAGGGGCTCGTCAAAGATGCTGGGGTAGTCGGACTGGTTGGCGGGGTCGGCGGTCTCGCCCTCAAAGAGGGGATTCGGGTAGGTTTGGATCAGCTCGGCGCGGCCGTTTTCTATGATGCACCGCGCCATCTCCATGGCCAGGGGGTTGGTGTCCTCCCCCTTGTCCAGGACGGCCACGGACTCAGTAAGGGAGAAGTTGCCCTCCGTGGGGTCCACGTAGTCGATGGGCAGGCCGTCAGCCTTGTCGGCCACTGCCTGGTGGCGCAGACCGAAGCCGATGGCCACCTCGCCGGCCCGGCACAGCTTCAGGGGGCCGGAGCCGGAGGTCTCGATGTGGGCGCCGCAGTTGTCATAGATGGCGGCCAGCGTCTCCTCGGCCCCGTCCTCGCCGTAGGCGTCCACCAGGGCCTGGATCAGCAGCCATGCGGTGGAGGAGGACTGGATGTCAGTGACGGCCACCTGTCCGGCGTGCACCGGGTCAGCAAGCTGCTTCAGGCAGGTGGGAGTGGGCAGGTTCTCTGAGGCCATCAGCTCAGTGTTCAGGATGATGGCCCCCTCCTGGGAGGTGATGGGGGCGGTGTAGTCAGGCACCTCCTCCAGGGTGTTCACCTCAAAGTCCAGGGGCAGGAACATGTTGTTCTGCTCCTGGGCGCTCTGGAGATAGAAGGTGCTCATGGTCACGAGATCCGCCTCTAGGTTGGTGCCCTCGGCCAGCAGCTTGCCCCCCAGCTCGGAGGTGCCGTAGGTCTGCACGATATACTTGCCCTCATAGCCGCCTGCGTCCAGAGCGTTCTCCATGGCAGTGACGGCCTCCTCATCGGCGTTGGAGTAGATGACGATCTGGTCATCGCCGGAGCCGGAGCTGCCGCAGCCGGCGAGAAGGGTCAGGGTCAGGGCGGTTCCCAGGGCGAGGTATTTTTTGAAATTCATTGGACTGCTTCCTTTCTGTTTCCAAAGAGTTGGATGGAACGGCGCTCTTTCACCGGATGGGATGCCTTATAGCTGGCCAGGCAGGAGAAGAGCCCCTTGGCGATCAGGTTAGTGGCCAGGATCAGCAGGGAGAGGACGAACACCTCGTTGAAGCGGTTCACGTACTGCAGCTGCTTGATCATGGTGGTGAGAACCATGGTCCGGGCCCCGGCGATGAAAATGAGGGCGCTGATGGTGACCATGGAGTTGATGAAGTAGTAGCTGAACACCTCGATGAGACTGGACAGAGCGTTGGGGGTGACCACCCGGAGGATGGTCTGGAGCCAGCTGTCCCCCATGAGCATGGCTGTGGTCTCCCAGCCGGCGTTCATCTTGGACAGGGAGTTCTTCATCATCAAATAGGGGGTGGAGAAGTAGTGGACGATGTTGCACAGGATCATCAGCAGCAGGGTATTCTGCAGGCCGCTGCCGGAGAAGAGAAACAGATAGGCCACACCCAGCACCATGCCGGGGATGGCGTTGGTCACCAGGGCAATGCTCTCGATGACCCGCTTGTACCGCGGGGGCAAGGTGCTCCGGGCGGTGATGAGGGCGGCGTCGTAGGCCGCCAGAGTGCCCAGGAAGGCAGTGAGCAGGGCCATCACCAGAGAGTGCCAGTAGACGGTAATCAGCTCGCTGTCGGTGAATACGGCGGCGAAGTGCTCCAGGGAGAAGCTGGTCTGATAGGGCCACTCCTCCACCAGGGGGACCACAAAGATCACCGCGAAGATAGACAGGATGGCCACTGAGATCGCCGTGCTGGAGACGCCCCACCCCGTATCCCGCAGGGGGTTCTTCCGCAGGTCCGCCTGGGAGATGCGGGTATAGCGGATATTGAACCGCTCCAGCAGCTGCAGGATGCAGATGCTGCCGATGGAGGGGATGAGCAGGATCATGGCGATGACCGCCCCCCGGTTGAAGTCGGGGATGCCGCCCAGCATCTGGTTGTAGAGGAGGGTGGCGATGACCTCATAGCCGCCGCCCACTGAGGCGGGGATGCCGAAGTCGGTGAAGCACAGGAAGAAGGCCTGAATGAAGGCGCCCGCCAGAGTTCCCAGCAGGGGGCGAAGAATGGCGATCCAGAAGGTGGCCAGGTCCCGGTCCCCCATGGCCTTGGAGACAATGATGGTCTTTTTGTCCACAAAACCCATGGTGTTGTGGATCAGCAGGAAGGCCACCGGAATGGTATAGATCACATAGCCCACCAGCAGCCCGCCGAAGCCGTAGATGTCAAAGAACTGCCGCCCCAGCAGGCGGGTGAGCAGCCCCTGTTTGCCGAAGGAGTAGATGATGGCAAAGCCATAGGTGATGGTGGGCAGGAACATGGGCAGGGTCG
>CABPXX010000233.1 GCA_902461475.1 uncultured Eubacteriales bacterium
GGTTTTCTTTGTGCACCCCCCCTTCCTTGACGGGGACCACGCCTTGCGCTATAATTAAAATGAAATGATATGCTCATACAAAAGTAGGTGCAACTATGGCAAAAGCCAGTGTAAAGACAACATATGACAACCAATCCATATCTTCCCTGAAGGGGCCGGACCGGGTGCGCAAGCGCCCCGGAGTGATCTTCGGCTCCGACGGACTGGACGCCGTGTTTGAGATTCTCTCCAACGCCATCGACGAGGCACGAGAGGGCCACGGCAGCCAGATCATTGTCACCCGCTACCAGGACCACTCCATTGAGGTGGAGGACTTCGGCCGAGGCTGCCCCGTGGACTGGAACGAGGCGGAGGGAAAGTACAACTGGGAGCTGGTGTTCTGCGAGCTGTACGCCGGCGGCAAATATAAAAACGGGGACGGGGACAACTACGAGTACTCTCTCGGCCTTAACGGCCTGGGCTCCTGCGCCACCCAATACGCCTCCCGCTACTTTGACGCCACCATCTACCGGGACGGCTTCAAGTACACCCTCCACTTTGAGCGGGGTGAACTGGTGGGCGAAATGATCAAAGAGCCCGCCGACCGGAAGAAGACCGGCTCCAAGTTCCGGTGGCTGCCCGACCTGGACGTGTTCACCGACATCGACATCCCCCTGGAATACTACACCGACACCTTGAAGCGTCAGGCGGTGGTCAACGCCGGGGTCACCTTCCGGCTGCGCAACCAGATCGGGGCCAACCGCTTTGAGACCACCGACTTCAAGTACGAAAACGGCATCATCGACTATGTCACCGAGCTGGTGGGAGATCAGTCCCTCACCCCCCCGGTGTTCTGGCAGACCGAGCGAAAGGGTCGGGACCGGGCAGACAAGGCAGACTATAAGGTAAAGCTGTCCGTGTCCTTCTGCTTCACCAACACGGTGAATCTGGTGGAGCACTACCACAACTCTTCCTGGCTGGAGTACGGCGGCGCCCCGGAGAAGGCCATGCGCTCCGCCTTTGTCTCCGCCATTGATTCTTGGCTCAAGCAAAACGGCAAGTACCAAAAGAGCGAGTCCAAGATCATCTGGGCGGACATTCAGGACTGCCTGGTGCTGGTGAGCAACAACTTCTCCACCCAGACCAGCTACGAGAACCAGACCAAAAAGGCCATCACCAACAAGTTTGTCCAGGAGGCCATGACCGAGTTCCTCCGCTCTCAGCTGGAGGTCTACTTCATCGAGAACCCCTTTGACGCCGAGAAGATCGCCGGACAGGTGCTCATCAACAAGCGGTCCCGGGAGACCGCCGAAAAGACCCGCCTGGGCATCAAAAAGAAGCTGTCCGGCTCGTTGGACATCTCCAACCGGGTGCAGAAGTTTGTGGACTGCCGCACCAAGGACGTGTCCCGCCGGGAGTTATATATCGTGGAGGGCGACTCCGCTCTGGGCGCCTGTAAGCTCAGCCGAGACGCCGAGTTCCAGGGTATCATGCCGGTGCGAGGCAAGATTTTGAACTGCCTCAAGGCAGATTACGCCAAAATCTTCAAAAGCGAGATCATCACCGACCTTTTGAAGGTCATGGGCTGCGGCGTGGAGGTGAAGGACAAGCACGTCAAGGACCTATCCGCCTTCGACCTGTCCGCCCTGCGGTGGAACAAGATCATCATCTGTACCGATGGCGACGTGGACGGATTCCAGATTCGCACCCTCATCCTCACCATGCTCTACCGCCTCACCCCCACCCTCATTCAAGCGGGATACGTGTTCATCGCCGAGTCCCCTCTGTACGAGATCACCTGCAAGGAAAAGACCTGGTTTGCCTACTCCGACCGGGAGAAGGCGGAGATTTGCCAGCAGCTGGACTCCGAGAAGAAGAAGTACGACTTGCAGCGGTCCAAGGGTCTTGGTGAGAACGAGCCGGACATGATGTGGCTGACCACCATGAGCCCGGACACCCGGCGGCTCATCAAGGTCATGCCCGAGGACGTGGAGCGCACCGCCCAGGTCTTCGACCTGCTGCTGGGGGACAACCTCCAGGGCCGCAAGGATCACATTGCAGAAAACGGCTACAAATACCTGGATATGGCCGATATATCTTAATATAAGGACGGAATTACATGGCTAAGAAGAAGTCCCCCGCAGAGGGGGCAAAGAAGAAGACAAACCCCAACGTCATGGGACTCCACGCCCAGGTGCTGGAGCAGCCCATCACCCAGACCCTGGAGCTGAACTACATGCCCTACGCCATGTCGGTGATCGTCTCCCGGGCCATCCCGGAAATCGACGGCTTCAAGCCCAGCCACCGCAAGTTGCTGTACACCATGTACCAGATGAAGCTGCTCTCGGGCCCCCGCACCAAGAGCGCCAACGTGGTGGGCGCCACCATGAAATTAAACCCCCACGGCGACGCCGCCATCTATGACACCATGGTGCGCCTGTCCCGGGGCTACGGAGCGCTGCTCCACCCCCTGGTGGACTCCAAAGGTAACTTCGGCAAGGTGTACTCCCGGGACATGGCCTGGGCCGCCTCCCGATACACCGAGGTGCGGCTGGATGCCATCTGTCAGGAGCTATTCCGGGACATTGACCAGGACGCCGTGGACTTTGTGCCCAACTACGACGGCAAGCTCCAAGAGCCCACCCTGCTGCCCACCACCTTCCCCAATGTGCTGGTGGCGGCCAACCAGGGCATCGCCGTGGGCATGGCCTCCAACCTGTGCGGGTTCAACCTGGGCGAGGTGTGCGAGGCCGCCATCGCCCGGATGAAGAACCCGGAGGCGGACCTGCTGGCCATTTTGAAGGCCCCGGACTTCTCCACCGGCGGCCAGCTGCTCTATGACCAGAAGGCCTTGGAGGACATTTACCGCACCGGCCGGGGCAGCGTGAAGCTGCGGGCCAAGTGGAACTACTCCAAGAGCGAAAACCTCATTGAAGTCACCGAAATCCCCTACTCCACCACCGTGGAGGCCATCATTGACAAGGTGGCGGAGCTCATCAAGGCGGGCAAAATCCGGGAAATTTCGGACATGCGAGACGAGACGGGTCTGGACGGCCTGAAAATCGCCATTGACCTGAAGCGTGGCACCGACCCGGACAAGCTCATGGCCAAGCTTTTCTCCCTCACTCCCCTGCAAGACAGCTTCTCCTGTAACTTCAACATCCTCATTGCGGGCATGCCCCGGGTGATGGGGGTGGGCGAGATTCTGGACGAGTGGACGGCGTGGCGGATGGACTGCGTGCGCCGCCGCACCTA
>CABPXX010000234.1 GCA_902461475.1 uncultured Eubacteriales bacterium
CGAACTCGCCCTGCCTGCTGTGGAGGTCACGGCGCTGGGGGGAGCTGCCATCCCTGCCCATCAGGCCCAGGTCTTTGACCTGGAGGCCATGACAGAGCCCCTCGGCCGGATGGTGTTCCGGGACGCCGCCGTGCTGGAGTGGCAGCCGGGGCTGGTGACCCTCTCCTTTCTGGAGGGGGGAGCGGGACGGACCCTGCGCCGTGTGGCCCTGGAGAAGCTGGACAGCCTGCGTATTTTGGGGGATAGCTCCAGCCTGGAGATCTTCCTCAACGACGGCCAGCAGGTGCTCTCCACCCGCTACTATCCCCAGCCGGAGGCCCAGGGCATTGCCATCACTGGGGCTCAGGCCCGGGTGTGGGAGATGGGCGCCATGCAGGTGACCCAAGCTGAACTTTAAACCGATGACCGGACAAGCGGATGCACTCCTCCATGGGTGCATCCGCTTTTTTAGCAAAATGAGAGGAGAAAGAGGGGGGATTCTGTGGCAAATCACCACTTGTTTTTCGGTTAAGAATGACATATAATACTATGGTTTCATATGAAGGAAAGGAGGGGCGTCGGATGGATACACGTCCCATTGGAGTGTTTGACTCCGGCCTGGGCGGCCTCACCGCCCTGCGGGAGCTGGCCCGACTGATGCCCCAGGAGGATCTGGTGTACTTCGGGGACACCGGACGGGTGCCCTATGGCAGCCGCTCCAAAGAGACCATCATCAAGTACGCCCAGCAGGACGTGGCCTTTTTGAGCACCTTTGACCCCAAGGCCATTGTCATTGCCTGCGGTACTGTATCCACCACTGCCCTGGACACTCTGCGCCAGCAGTATGCCGTGCCCCTGTACGGGGTGGTGGAGCCCGCCGCCCGGGCCGCGGCCCAGCGCACGAAAAACGGCAAGGTGGGGCTCATCGGCACCCAGGCCACCATCCGCTCCGGAGCTTACGAGCGGGCGCTGGATGCCCTGCGCCCCGGCACCCAGGTGACCGCCCGGGCCTGCCCCCTCTTTGTGCCCCTGGTGGAGAATGGCCGCTTCCACCCCGGCGACATCGTGGTGGAGACGGTGGTAAAGGAGTACCTGGAAGAGGTGAAGGCCCAGGAGGTGGACACCCTCATGCTGGGCTGCACCCACTATCCCTTGCTGCGAGAGGTCATTGGGGCCTGTATGGGCCCTGAGGTAGAGCTGGTGGACGTGGGCGCGGAGTGCGCCCGCTGGGTCATGGGACAGCTCTCCGGCCGGGACCAGCTGGCCCCTCAGGACCGGAAGGGCAGCCACCGCTACTTCGTCAGCGACAGCACCGGGGACTTTGCCGCCCTGGCCTCCATGTTCCTGGGTGAGGACGTCACCGGGGACGTGGAGCAGATTGACATCACCGTGTACTAATGGGAGGACGGGAGCCATGACAGACAATGTGATTATTTCCATCAAAGGCACCCAGGTCAGCGCCGAGGGCGGACCCGACGAGGTGGAGCTGGTGACGGCGGGCGTGCTTAACCAGGAGGGAGAGGGACGCTACACCATCTCCTACGAGGAGAGCGAGCTCACCGGACTGGAGGGCACCACCACGGTGGTGCGGGTGGACGGCCCTCGGGTGACCCTGCTGCGAGAGGGGAGCATCAACTCCCAGATGGTATTTGAAGAGGGACAGCGCCACCTGTCCATGTACGAGACCCCCTACGGCTCCTTGTCCGTGGGCATCCTCACCCGGCGGATGCGCTCCACCTTGGGCGAGGCCGGGGGAGACCTGGAGATCGACTACGCCATTGAGATCGACCATCTGCTGGCGGGTCAGAACATCTTCCGCATGAATGTGAAAAAGGACCCGTCCATCACCCAGTGACAGGCGGAGTTAGACTACAAAGGAGAGAATAACGATGGCAAACTTGATTCAGACCGCCCGGGACCAGGTGGCGGAATTGACCCAGAAGGCCTATGAGAAGGCCGCCGCCCAGGGCCTGCTGCCCCAGGGTGAGACCATCCGAGGCACCGTAGAGGTGCCCAAGGACAGCCGCAACGGGGACTTTGCCTCCTCCTTTGCCATGGCTGGGGCCAAGGCATTGAAGATGGCCCCCCGTGCCATTGCCCAGATCATTCTGGACAACCTGGAGCTGGAGGGCACTCTGTTCCAGCGGGCTGAGATCGCCGGCCCTGGCTTTTTGAACTTCTTCTACTCCCCCAACTGGTACCAGCAGGTGCTGGGTGCGGTGGAGGTGGACCCCGCCGGATACGGCTCCAGCGACGTGGGCCACGGCCAGAAGGTGATGGTGGAGTTCGTCTCCGCCAACCCCACCGGCCCCATGCACATGGGCAACGCCCGTGGCGGCGTGCTGGGTGACACCCTGGCCAACGTGCTCTCCCGGGTGGGCTACAACACCTGGAAGGAGTTCTACGTCAACGACGCCGGCAACCAGGTGCACAAGTTCGCCCAGTCCATCCACGCCCGGTACATGCAGATCATCCTGGGTGAGGACGGCTACGAGTTCCCCGAGAAGGGATACCAGGGCGAGGACATCAAGGAGCTGGCCCAGGCCTTCTACGCCGTCCACGGCGACAGCTACAAGGACGCCCCCGAGGAGAAGTGGCTGGAGGACATGAGCGCCTTCGGCCTGGAGCGCAACATCCCCAAGATGAAGGCCGACCTGAACAAGTACGGCATCGAGTACGACCAGTGGTTCCTGGAGTCCGAGCTGCACAACTCTGGCTATGTGGCCCAGACCGTGGACCTGCTGACTCAGAAGGGCTGGACCTATGAGAAGGACGGGGCTCTGTGGCTGGACACCACCGGACTTTTGAAGGAGAAGTACCTGCGAGAGGGCAAGACTCAGGAGCAGGTGGATAAGCTGGATTTGAAGGACGACGTGCTGCGCCGGGCCAACGGCTTCTACACCTACTTTGCCGCCGACATCGCCTACCACCGCAACAAATTCGAAGAGCGTCACTTTGACAAGGTCATCAACGTCTGGGGCGCTGACCACCACGGCCACGTGGCCCGTCTCCAGGCCGCTCTGGACGGCCTGGGCCTGGACGGCTCCAACCGCCTGGTCATCGTGCTCATGCAGCTGGTGAACCTGCTCCAGGACGGCAAGCCCGTGCGGATGTCCAAGCGGACCGGTAAGGCCATCGCCCTCCACGACCTGCTGGATGAGATCAGTGTGGACGCCGCCCGGTACTTCTTCAACTCCCGGGCCTCCACCAGCCCCCTGGACTTCGATCTGGATCTGGCCGTCCGGG
>CABPXX010000235.1 GCA_902461475.1 uncultured Eubacteriales bacterium
TTGCGGTAGATCTCCAGCAGGGCCTCCTCATAGGTCTTGCAGGAGTCCTTCTCCAGAGTGGCCAGGATGCGGGGGTCCTCGCCGAACATGTCCAGAATCTCGGCGTCGGTCTTGGGACCCACAGCACGGATCAGGCAGGTGATGGGCAGCTTGCGGTTTTTGTCGATGCGCACATAGAACACATCGGACAGGTCGGTCTCATACTCCAGCCAAGCGCCGCGATAGGGAATCACGGTGGAGGCGTAGGTGATGTTGTCGGCCTTGTCGGCGTTCTTGGCGTAGTACACGCCGGGAGAACGCACGATCTGGGAGACGATAACACGCTCAGCGCCGTTGATGACGAAGGTGCCGGCATCGGTCATCAGTGGGAAATCGCCCATGAAGATTTCCTGCTCCTTGATCTCGCCCGTCTCCTTGTTGCGCAGACGCACCTGCACCTTAATGGGGGCGGCATAGGTGGCGTCCTGGGCTTTGCACTCTTCAATGGTGTACTTGGGGGGGTCGTCCATGGAGAAGCCGATAAAGCTCAGCTCCAGGTTCCCGGCATAGTCGGTGATGGCCTCCACGTCGTTGAACACTTCCTGCAGCCCGGTCTCAAAGAACCACTTGTAGGAAGACTTCTGGATTTCCAGCAGGTAGGGCATCTCCAGAATCTCCTCGCTGCGGGCGAAGCTCTTGCGCAAGGTCTTGCCGTAATAGACGTCTTTGACCGCTCTTGCCATTTGCTGATCACGCTCCACTTCGTAAGAATTTTGCAGGTGGGCGCAGTTGCGCACACCCGGGGTTGTTGTCACAATTGAAAAATTCGCTCTTGCATTTCCTGGTATGGTCTGGTATACTGTGCTTAGCCTGGGGGAGTATTCTCCGGGCTTTTGACCATATGTTAAAGGCAATTAATGATACCATAGGATTGCGAATCTGTCAAGGGCTGGTCCATGGACAAAAGCCACAAGCGGGGAGAAATCCCCGCTTGTTTTTTGTCTCTTTTCCCCGATTCCCTCCGGAATCCCTTAAAATTCACTCTACCATTTTCCCGTTACATATGGTAGGATATAGAGGAGTATGTCTACAAACCATTGAATCACCATAAAGGAGTCCCACATGATTACTGTTTCTGATCTGTCCCTGAGCTATCAGGGCGCCCCCCTGTTCTCCCACGTGGACTTGCAGTTCACCCGGGGCAACTGCTACGGCATCATCGGCGCCAACGGCGCTGGTAAATCCACCTTTCTGAAAATCCTCTCCGGCCAGCTGGAGCCCACCAGCGGCTCGGTGTCCATCCTGCCCAAGGTGCGCATGTCCGTGCTGAAGCAGGACCAGAACGCCTATGACGCCTACACCGTGCTGGATACGGTCATCATGGGCAACCAGACCCTGTACGAGATTGGCCGGGAGATGAACGCCCTCTATGAGAAGGAGGACTTCACCGACGAGGACGGCCTGCGGGCTGCCGACCTCCAGGCAGAGTACGCCGAGATGGGCGGTTACGAGGCCGAGTCCGACGCCAGCCGCATTCTCCAGGGCCTGGGCATCGTGGTGGACCTGCACTACAACAACATGGAGACCCTGGACGCCCGTCTCAAGGTGAAGGTGCTGCTGGCTCAGGCCCTGTTCGGTGCTCCCGACATCCTGCTGCTGGACGAGCCCACCAACAACCTGGACATTGCCGCCGTGGAGTGGCTCAACGACTTCCTGCTGGACTACGACGGCACCTCCGCAACACCGTGTGCACCCACATCGTGGACATCGACTACAACCAGATCAAGATGTACGTGGGCAACTACGACTTCTGGTATGAGTCCTCCCAGCTGGTGCAGAACCTCATCAAGCAGCAGAACAAGCGCAACGAGGATAAGATTAAGGAGTTGCAGGAGTTTATCTCCCGATTCTCCGCCAACAAGTCCAAGTCCAAGCAGGCCACCGCCCGCCGCAAGCTGCTGGACAAGCTCACCGTGCAGGAGCTGCCCGCCTCCTCCCGCCGCTATCCCTGGGTGGGCTTCTCCCCCGACCGGGAAGTGGGCAAGGACATCCTCTTTGTCACCGACGTGTCCAAGACCGTGGACGGGGTGAAGGTGCTGGACAAGGTGTCCTTCATTGTAGGCCACGGAGACAAGATCGCCTTTGTGGGTGACAACGAGAATGCCCACACTGCCCTCTTTAAGATTCTCACCGGCGAGTGGGAGCCCGACGAGGGCATCGTGAAGTGGGGCCAGACCGCCACCTTCTCCTACTTCCCCAAGGACAACTCCCCCTTCTTCAACGACTGTGACCTGAACATCCTGGACTGGATGCGCCAGTTCTCCGAGGACCAGCACGAGAGCTACCTCCGGGGCTTCCTGGGCCGGATGCTCTTCTCCGGCGACGACATCTTCAAGCCCGTGAAGGTGCTCTCCGGTGGTGAGAAGGTGCGGTGCATGCTCTCCCGCATGATGCTGTCCGGGGCCAACGTGCTGCTGCTGGACCAGCCCACCAACCACCTGGATCTGGAGTCCATCGCCGCACTGAACAACGGTTTGGAGGCAGTCAAGTGCAATGTGCTGGTTTCCTCCCATGACCACCAGCTGATCCAGACGGTGTGTAACCGGGTCTTTGACTTCACTGCCGAAGGGAAGCTCATTGACCGGATGATGTCTTATGACGAGTACCTGGAGAGCCAGAAGCCTCAGGGCTGACCCTTTAAACACTGAACAATCATTTGCAAGCCGCGGACTGCCAGGTGACAGTCCGCGGCACTTTTTCTCAGTTGTAGAATATGACCCCTTTCGGATGGGGTGGGAGTGGGCTTTTCTATCCAGAGCGGAGAAAAATGTCATTGGAATGTTAACTCCATGTAAAATCTATTGACGGACGGAGGCTGCTTCCCTATAATGATATCTGTAGAAGTTATGGATAAAGAGTACAGAGAGGTAGAAATGCCATGGAAGCGTCTGTGCCCGGGCTGGCGGGGATCAGCCTGATCAATCGAATCAGAAAGATACAGGCATGACCTGCGAAGCGGCTCTGCGCTCCGTGGGCGATGCCTTTTTTCATACTTTTCCAAGAAACTGAGACAATAATCCTGTGTGTTTTCCAGAAGAGATAGAGGAGGAAATTGAGAGATGCAAATGACAGACTTTTTGAGTCTATTGGGCGGACTGGCCCTGTTCTTATACGGAATGCAAATGATGAGTTCCGGCTTGGAGGCGGCAGGCGGCAGCCGGGAGAAACACACCAACAA
>CABPXX010000236.1 GCA_902461475.1 uncultured Eubacteriales bacterium
CCGGTTCACCCGGCCCGTTGGGGGGGGCCCCGGGAAGCCGCCGCTGAGGCGGTGGCCGAGTTTGACTGCGGTCTCATTGACGCCCTCTGTGACGTGGTCCCCGCCGTCAAGCCCCAGGCCGCCTATTTTGAGATGCTGGGCTGGCGTGGCATGAAGGTGATGGAGGACGTGATGGCCTACGCCAAGAGCAAGGGCCTGTACGTCATCGCCGACATCAAGCGGGGCGACATCGGCACCACCGCCACCGCCTACGCCGAGGGCTGGCTGGGCACCACCCAGGTGGGCAATGCCAACCTCTCCGCCTTTGACGCCGACTGTGTAACCCTCAACGGCTACATGGGCTCTGACGCCATCAAGCCCTTCCTCAAGGAGTGCGTGGCCCGCAACAAGTCCGCCTTCGTGCTGGCCAAGACCTCCAATCCCTCCTCTGTGGAGCTTCAGGACATGGTGGCCGGTGACCGTGTGGTGTACACCGTCATGGGCGACCTCATTGAGCGCTGGGGCAAGGACACCGAGGGTACCTGCGGCTATCAGGCTCTGGGCGCTGTGGTGGGCGCCACTCACCCCTCCGTGCTCAAGGAACTGCGCCGCCGTCTGCCCAAGACCTTCTTCCTGGTGCCCGGCTACGGCGCTCAGGGCGGCACTGCCGAGGACGTGCGCAACGCCTTCGACGAGCTGGGCCGCGGCGCCATCATCAACGCTTCCCGCTCCATCATGTGCGCCTGGAAAAAGACCGACAACAACGGTCTGGACTACCAGGAGGCCGCCCGTGCCGCCGCTGAGAAGATGCGGGACGAGCTGAAGGAATACATCACCGTGCGCTAAGCCAAGAGAGGGAGAAAGATATGACTGTAGAACAACGCTGCACCATCGTGGAGGCCGTACACCTCCCCTCCGGTGGTGTGTCCATGACCTTCCAGAGCCACGGCATGGCCGCTCAAATCACCCGCCCCGGACAGTTTGTCCACGTGCGCTGTGGGGAAGGCCTGCTGCTGCGCCGCCCCATCTCCATTTGCAGCTGGTCTGTGGAAGGAGACCTTATCCGCATGGTCTTTGAGGCCCGGGGTGAGGGCACCCGCTGGCTGGCTCAGCGCCAGGTGGGCGAAGAGCTGGATGTGCTGGGCCCCCTGGGCCATGGCTTCCAGATGGAGCCCCAGGGCCGCTACCTGCTGGTGGGCGGCGGCATCGGCGTGCCCCCCATGCTGGGCTGCGCCAAGCACGCCGGAGTGAACAACACCGCCATTCTGGGCTTCCGCTCTCAGGCCAACGCCATGCTGGTGGAGGAGTTTGCCACCTGTTGCAGCCAGGTGCGCGTGGCCACCGACGACGGCTCCATGGGCCACCACGGCTTTGTGGACGCCCTGGTGCGGGAGGAGCTGGAGCGCAATTCCAACTACACCGCTGTACTGGCCTGCGGCCCCAAGCCCATGCTCCGCTCGGTAGCCAAGGTGGCTGAGGCCTTTAACGTGCCATGCCAGGTCTCCATGGAGGAGCGCATGGGCTGTGGCGTGGGTGCCTGCCTGGTGTGCGCCTGCAAGAGCGCAGACGGACACCAGAAGCACGTGTGTAAGGACGGACCTGTATTTGACTCCAAGGAGGTGTCCTGGGATGACTGAACCCTGCATGAAGGTCAATTTGGCCGGTGTGGAACTGAAAAACCCCGTTGTGGTGGCCTCCGGTACCTTCGGCTTCGGCCGGGAGTACGGACAGTTCTACGATCTGTCTGAGCTGGGCGGCATCTGCGTCAAGGGCCTCACCGCACAACGCCGGGAGGGCAATCCCGCCCCCCGCATTGCAGAGACTCCCATGGGCATTCTCAACTCCGTGGGCCTGCAAAACCCCGGTGTGGACGCCTTTATCGCCGAAGAGCTGCCCTTCCTGCGTCAATATGACGTAAAGGTCATCGCCAACATCTCCGGCAACACCCCCGAGGAGTACGGCGAGATGTGCGAGAAGCTGTCTGCCGCTGGCGTGGACATGATCGAGGTGAACATCTCCTGCCCCAACGTCAAGGCAGGCGGACTGGCCTATGGCACCAAGCCCGAGCTGGCCGCCGAGGTCACCCATATGGCCAAGTCCCACTCCACCGTCCCCGTGATGGTGAAGCTCTCCCCCAATGTCACCGACATCACCGAGATCGCCCGGGCCGTGGCAGACGCCGGGGCCGACGCGCTCTCCCTCATCAACACTCTGCGCGGCATGCGCATTGACATCAACACCCGCCGCCCCATTCTGAAAATGAACACCGGCGGTCTCTCCGGCCCCGCAGTGCTCCCTGTAGCCGTGCGCATGGTCTGGGAAGTGGCCCAGGCTGTGAATCTGCCCATTCTGGGCATGGGCGGCGTGTCCAAGGCCGACGATGCCGCCCAGCTGATGCTGGCCGGAGCCTCCGCCGTGGCGGTGGGCACCGCCTGCTTCGCCGACCCCTACACCCCCGTGAAGGTGCGGGACGGTCTGAAGGAGCTGGCCCAGGCGCAGGGTCTGGAGTCCATCGCCCAACTCACTGGCGACGTGCGCCCCTGGTAATTTCCTGACGAAAGAAGAGAGAACAACCAACATGACCACAATTTATCTCATCCGTCATGCCCAGGCGGAGGGCAATCTGTACCGCCGTTGTCACGGCTGGTACGATGGCCTGCTCACTCCCCTGGGCTACCGTCAGGTTCAGGCCCTCGCCAAGCGTTTTGAAAACGTCCACGTGGACGCCGTCTACTCCAGCGATCTGACCCGCACCATGGAGACCTCCAAGGCCATCTGTCTGTCCCGGGGCTTGCCGCTGTGTGTGGACGCGGACCTGCGGGAAGTGGGGGCAGGCTGCTGGGAAGACCACAGCTGGGGTGAAATCCTCCACGCCGAGCCGGAGAGCCTCCGCCAGTTTCACGTGGATGGCAGCGAAACCTTCCCCGGCGTCCGAGAGCGCATGATGTGTGCCATCACCAGCATTGCCGCCTCCCACCTCGATCAGACGGTGGCGGTATTCTCCCACGGCAGCGCCATCCGGGCCGGAATCTCCGGCTGGCTGGGCGTGCCCGTGGAGGAGATAGGCTACATGCCTCTGGGCGACAACACCTGTGTGGCCAAGCTCCAGTTCCAGGACGACCAGGTGAATATCTGCTACTACAACGACAACAGCCACCTGGGCGATCTGGCCAA
>CABPXX010000237.1 GCA_902461475.1 uncultured Eubacteriales bacterium
AGTCTCTGCCCCGTAGCTGTTCTTAGTCGTTCACTTCCATAACCACCAGCGTCCCCTGCTCCACCGTAATGCGGGCAGGGCCGCCCAGAAATTCGTTGCTCACCCCCAGGGGCACTTGTACGGTCATGGTGGCCCTGTGTAAGGGGTACTTCAGCCCCTCCAGGGTCACCCCAAGAGCGGGCTCGCCCAGGCAGAAGATGGACAGGGTGCGCCCCGTCTCCCCCTCCAGCTCCAGGGTGCCGTTGTGCACCGCCGTCACCGTCATGCCGGGGCCCACCAGCACTCCCTGGCCTCCCTGCTCCACAAG
This sequence comes from uncultured Eubacteriales bacterium, assembly GCA_902461475.1. Taxonomy (GTDB): domain Bacteria; phylum Bacillota; class Clostridia; order Oscillospirales; family Oscillospiraceae; genus Enterenecus. The sequence continues at coordinate 308 of CABPXX010000237.1, forward strand.
GCCGCACAGCAGCTGCACGTTGGCCAGGGTGTGGTCCAACCTTCCACCTAAGGAGCCATAAATGTGGAAGTTGCGGTACCCTCGGCTCCACCCCTCCGAGAGGGCCAGGGCGGTGTCCGTGTCGTCCTTCTCCGCCGGGTGACGGACGATGTGGGGGTGGGGGGGCACATAGCCCAGGGAGTCAAAGTCCCCCACCACCAGGTCCGGGTCCACCCCATGGGCCTGCATCTGGCTAAAGCCTCCGTCAGCGGCAATGCTCAAATCCCCGGGCTGGATGTTCGGCCACTCTTTCCCGTACTCCCCCGAGGCAAAAATATAACAAATGGGCATGGTTCTCTCCTCGTTTCTCATTCTTGACCCAACCGTTCCAGCAGCACCCGCCGCACCGTCTGTGGGTCCGCCTGGCCCTGGAGCTTGCGCATGGTCTGGCCCACCAGAAAGCCGAAGGCCTTTTCCTTGCCGCCCCGGTAGTCTGCCACGGACTGGGGGTTCTCCTCCAGCGCCTGGGCCACCGCTTGTTCCACCACTTCCACATCCTGCACCTGCTCCAGGTGGTGGGACAATACATATTCGTCCACGTCTCCGTCGGTGTCAAACACCGCTTCAAATACCTTCACCGCCGTGTTCCGGTTCAGTTTTCCCTCACCTACCAACTGTATGAGCCGGGCCAAAGTCTTAGGAGTGATGGTCAACCGCTCTGGACTGAGACTCCGGGTGGACAACGCTCCCAGCACCTCTCCCATGATCCAGTTGGCCCCCTGCTTGGGGGGTGTGCCCAACTCCACCAGCTCTTCAAAGAACCGGGCCAGGGCCGGGTGGCTGGTGACCATCTGGCAGTCGTAGTCCGGCAGCTGGTACTCCTGGGCGTAGCGTCTCCGCTTGGCCTCCCCCAGCTCGGGGAGGTTGTCCCGGATGTGGCTCACATACTCCTGGGACAGCACCACCGGGGGCAGGTCCGGCTCGGGGAAGTAGCGATAGTCCCGGGCCTCCTCCTTACTTCGCATGGAGAAGGTCTCCCCTTTCTCCTCGTCAAAGCGGCGGGTCTCCTGCACCACCCGCTCCCCCCGTTCCAGAAGGGCAATCTGCCGCTGGCTCTCATATTGAATGGCTCGGGCAATGGCCTTAAAGGAGCCCAGGTTCTTCATCTCGGTGCGGGTGCCCAGGGTGTCCCACCCCACTGGGCGCACGGACAGGTTTACATCACACCGCAGGGAGCCCTCCTCCATCTTTCCGTCGGACACCCCCAGGTATTGCAGCCGCTCCCGTAATAACTCCAGATAGGCCACCACCTGGTCCGGGGTGCGAAAGTCCGGCTCGGTGACGATCTCCAACAGGGGCACCCCGCAGCGGTTGAAGTCGCACAGGGTCTCCCCAGTGGCGGGGTCGTGGTACAGCTTCCCGGCATCCTCCTCCATGTGGATTTCATGGATGCCGATGGTGGTTCCCGCCACCTCCACCCGGCCAGTGGTGCACAGAGGGGCATACAGCTGGCTGATCTGGTACCCCTTGGGCAAATCCGGGTAAAAGTAATTTTTTCGGTCGAAACGGCTCACCGGGGTGATAGCGCAGCCCAGCGCCAACCCTACCTTCACCCCGTACTCCACCACCTTCTCATTGAGTACCGGCAGTGCTCCTGGCAGGCCCATACACACGGGGCAGCACTGGCTGTTGGGGTCAGCGCCAAAGGCGGTGGAACAGCCGCAGAAAATCTTACTCTTGGTGGACAGCTCCACATGGGTCTCCAGCCCCATGACAATCTCCCAGTTCATCGCCCTTCGCCCCCTCTCGGCACACGTTTATGATGGTCCGTCTCCTGCTGGTAGGCATGGGCGGTATTGAGCAGCACCTGTTCCCCAAACCGGGGGCCCATGAGCTGGGCTCCCACCGGTAGCCCCTGCCCATCCACCCCACAGGGCATGGACAGGGCGGGCAGCCCTGCCAGATTGGCAGGGACGGTGTACAAATCCGATAGATACATCTTCATGGGGTCGGCAAGGCTCTCCCCCAGCTTGGGAGCGGTGGTGGGGGTAACGGGGGTGAGGAGCACATCACAAGCCCCAAAGGCCCGCTCCAGCCCTCGCTTTACCTGCTCCTTCACCGCCAACGCCTTTTTATAGTAGGCCTCGTAGTACCCGGCGCTGAGCACAAAGGTGCCCAGCAAAATGCGCAGCTTGGCCTCTTTGCCAAAGCCCTGACTGCGGGTGTTCTCATACATCTGGGTGAGGTTTCCGTATTCCTTGGCCCGAAATCCGTACTTTACCCCGTCATACCGGGCCAGATTGGAAGAGGCCTCCGCCGAGGCCAGTACATAATAGGCTGGAATCACCTGTTTCAGCTCCGAGATGGACACCTCTGTGAGGGTGGCCCCCCGGTGTTGCAGCACCTTTGCCACCTCCTGCACCCGCTGGGCCACTTGATGGTCCAGCCCCTCCCCGAAGCACTCCACGGGCAGGCCCACCCGCAGGCCCCGGATGTCAGAGGTAAGCGAGGAGAGCAGCCCGCCATAGTTTCCATCCACGGTGGTGCTGTCTCGATGGTCCTTCCCCTGAATGAGGTCCAGCACAGCGGCGCAGTCGGCGGCATCCCGGCACAGGGGCCCCACCTGGTCCAAGGAGGAGGCATAGGCCACCAGCCCATACCGGGACACAGTGCCATAGGTGGGTTTTAGCCCGGTGAGTCCGCAGTACCCGGCGGGCTGGCGGATGGAGCCCCCGGTGTCGCTCCCCAGGGCATACCAGGCAAATCCCGCCGACACCCCGGCGGCGCAGACCCCCCAGAAGCCGCCGTGCTCCTGAA
>CABPXX010000238.1 GCA_902461475.1 uncultured Eubacteriales bacterium
GGCGGCCTTGAGAATGATGGGGAAGCCGTAGCTCAGGGCCTTCTCCACTGCCTCGTCGGCGTCCTTCAAGGGCTGGGTGGAGCCGGGGATGATGGGCACGTTGCAGGCGATGGCGGTGGCCTTTGCCGCCAGCTTATCACCCATCTGGGCCAGAACCTGGGAGGGTGGGCCGATGAACTTGATGCCGTTTGCCTCACAGGCCCGGGCAAAGTCGGCGTTTTCCGACAAAAAGCCGTAGCCGGGGTGGATGGCGGTGACGCCCCGGCGCTTGGCCAAGTCGATGATGGCGGGGATGTCCAGATAGGCCCCTAAGGGGGACTGGTTCTCCCCAATGAGATAGGCCTCGTCGGCCTTGATGCGGAACATGGAATTAGTATCCTCGTTGGAGTACATGGCCACCGTGTGCAGCCCTAAGTCGTGACAGGCGCGGAAGATGCGGATGGCGATCTCGCCCCGGTTGGCGGCGAGTACCTTGGAGAATTGTTGTGCCACTGTCCTACCTCCTTATCCTTGAAACATATTGGATGATAATGTACATTATAGAGGTTGGTTTTCCCTTTTGCAACGGAGAACCCATGTGAAAAAATAAACTTGGCATTTCTGACATGAAATGCTTTATCTCGGCAAAGAAGTTGTGGTAAACACACAAGAGTCCACCCTGTGCGGACAAATGGCCGGGAGTTGGGGGTGTTCATCCGGGAGGAAGTGTGATACAATGTATCCCATATGCCGCGCAAGCGGCAGGTGTAGCCCAGGAGGTGGTGAAGGTGGGAAACAAGGAGGTCAATGTGGCCCTGTCCTCTCTATCCGGGGTGGGCCCGGTGCGCAGCGGCAAGCTGGCCAAGCTGGGTCTTGAGCGGCTAGGGGATGTGCTGTGGCACTTCCCGCTGCGGTATGAGGACCGTAGGAAACTGTACACGGTGCGGGAGGCCCCCGAGGGGATGACCTGCTGTGTGAAGGCCATGGTGGCCCAGGACCCCCAGCTGTCCCGGGCGAGAAGCGGCGTGGAGCTGGTAAAGGTGCGGTGCGTGGATGAGATCGGGACACTGCACCTGACTTTTTTTCACCAGAGCTATCTCCGCCGGGCCTTTTCTCCCGGGGAGCAGTATATTTTTTATGGGCGCGTGGAGCGGCAGGGCCGAGGCATTGCCATGGTTAACCCCCTCTTTGAGAAGGAGGGGGAGGAGCGGTACACCGGGCGCATTGTCCCGGTCTACCCCTTGACGGCGGGCATCCACAACGCCCTGATGGTGAGCTTGGCCCAGCTGGCGGTGGACCAGGTGGCCTCCACGGTGGAGGAGGTGCTCCCCACCTGGGTGCGGCGGGAATACGGCCTGTGCCAGCAGGAGTTTGCCCTGTCTAATATCCACTTCCCCCAGAATTTCGAGGGGCTGGCCAGCGCCCGAAAGCGGCTCATCTTCGAGGAGCTCATGACCCTCACCTGCGGTCTGGCCATGCTGAAAGGGCGGAGGCAGCAGGGCGAGGGGCTGGTGCTGGGCCAGCACACCCCGGAGCAGTTCTGCGATCTGCTCCCCTTCACCCCCACCGGGGCCCAAACACGGGCCATGGAGGACATCTTCCACGACGTCACCTCGGGGCGGAGCATGAACCGCCTGGTGCAGGGAGACGTGGGCTCGGGTAAGACGGCGGTGGCCGCCTACGGGGCCTGGTGTGCCGCCCTCAGCGGGCTGCAGTGCGCCCTCATGGCCCCCACGGAATTGTTGGCCGAGCAGCACTGCCGCACCTTGTCCTCCATTTTGGGGCCGGTAGGGGTGAAAGTGGCCCTGCTCACCGGCTCAGTGAAGGGAGCGGCACGGAAAAAGCTGCTTCAGGAGCTGGAGCGGGGTGACATCCAGGTGCTGGTGGGTACCCACGCCCTCTTTTCCCAGCCGGTGACCTATCACAAGTTGGGCCTGGTCATTGCCGACGAGCAGCACCGGTTCGGCGTGGCCCAGCGGGGGGCGCTGGCTGCCAAGGGGGGCGAAATTCCACCCCATGTGCTGGTGATGTCCGCCACCCCCATTCCCCGCACCCTGGCCCTGATGATCTACGGGGACATGGAGGTGTCCATCATTGACGAGCTGCCCCCGGGCCGCACTCCCGTGGCCACCTATGTGGTGGGGGAGGACAAACGGCAGCGGATGTACGGCTTTGTCCGCGCCCAGGTGGGGCAGGGCAGGCAGGTGTATCTGGTGTGCCCCGCCGTGGAGGAGTCCCAAGGGGAGGAGGGGGGAGAAGCCCTCTCGCCCGCCATGGATTTGAAGGCGGTTACCACCTACGCCAAGCACCTGCAAGAGCAGGTATTCCCCGACTTGACCGTGGGCTTTGTCCACGGCAAGATGAAGGCCAAGGAGAAAGAGGCCATCATGTCCGCCTTTGCCGCGGGAGAGGTGCAGATTCTGGTGTCCACCACCGTCATTGAGGTGGGAGTGGATGTGCCCAACGCCACCTTGATGATCGTGGAGAATGCCGACCGCTTTGGCCTCTCCCAGCTCCACCAGCTCCGGGGCCGGGTGGGGCGAGGCAAGCACGAGAGCTTCTGCGTGCTGGTCACCGCCAGCCGCAGCGACACCGCCCGCCAGCGGCTGCGGGTGCTCACCCAGACCACCGACGGCTTCCAGATTGCCCAGGAGGACCTGCGGCTGCGAGGCCCCGGCGACTTCTTCGGCCAGCGCCAGCACGGCCTGCCCCAGCTGAAGGTGGCGGACTTCGCCTCCGACCTGGAGCTCTTGAATCAGGCCCGCCAGGCCGCCCAGACCCTGGTGGAGGGGGATGGAGAGCTCTCGAGGCCGGAGCACCAACCTCTGCGCCGGAGAGTGGAGCACATGTTCCGGGACAACCCGGAAATTTTTCATTAATTCATCCGAAATGGAGCGTACAAACCATGACGAGAAAAGAACATAGCAAGGCCCTGCGGGCACACCCCCAGGTGCACTACAACTGCGCCCAGGCGGTGCTCATCCCCTTTGCCGGGGACATGGGGCTGACTCCGGAGCAGGCCAACGCCCTGACCCTGAATTTCGGGGCGGGCATGGGCTGCGGCGCCGTGTGCGGCGCCATTTCCGGGGCCTTTGTGGCCATGGGCGGCCTGGGGAT
>CABPXX010000239.1 GCA_902461475.1 uncultured Eubacteriales bacterium
GTTGGTACGCCGGGCCATGTCCTGGGGGGACTCGGGGCAGCCCCGGGACAGCCAGTCTTTGATGAGGCCCATGCCCCCCGCCACGCAGAAGGTGTAGCGATAGGCCACATCCGGCTGGGTGCGTTGCAAGGGGGTGAGAATGTACTGGGAGAGCATCTCCTCAATGTGGTGGAGAAAGCCAATGTCCCCCCGGGGGCCCAGCAGGGCGGCGCAGATGTCCCGGTTGGCAAAGAGGATGGAGAACACATCCTCCAAAAAGGCCAGGGTGTCCCCCTCAAACCGCCCGGTGAGGGTCCGCTCCATGGCGTGGCGAATCTGGTCATACAGCTCCTGCTCCACACACTCCAGCATGTGGGGAATATCCCGGTAGTGGAGATAGAAGGTGGAGCGGTTGATGTCCACCAAATCCACCAGTTCGGTGACCGTCACCTCGTTGACGCTCTTCTCCCCCATCAGCTGGGCCAACCCCTGGCGCAGCTGGGCCCGGGTGCGCCGCACCCGTCGGTCTGGTTTCCGCTCCATCCCAAGCCCCTCCTGTCTTGTAAATCTTTTTTGAACAATGGACATTCTGTCGTCACTCTGTCTAGTAATCCACAGAACGCCGACCAATTGTCGGTTGTGTTGTCTCATCCCCTCCAGTATAATGCCTCTTGTAAAAAATCACAATACCGAGATGTATAGTAGACACTATGTCTACAAAACCTGGAAGGAAGGGTTTGACGTTGAAACGACAAGAATGGAAGCGTTTGCTGCACAATCCGCTGCTGTTGGTGGTGATGGTGGCCATTATCGCCATTCCCACCATCTACACCACCCTGTTTTTGGGCTCCATGTGGGACCCCTACGGGAATGTGGAGCATTTGCCGGTGGCGGTGGTAAATCTGGACCAGCCGGTGACGGTGGAGGACGAGACCTATGACATTGGGCAGTCCCTGGTGGACAACCTGAAGGAGGACGCCTCCCTGGACTTCCACTTCCTGGGCCAGGAGGAGGCCCAGGAGGGGCTGGCGGACGGCACCTACTACATGGTCATCACCATCCCGGAGGACTTCTCCCAGCGGGCCGCCTCCATCACCGAGGCTCACCCCCAGACCATGGAGCTGAAGTACGAGACCAACCCCGGCACCAACTACATCGCCTCCAAGCTCAGTGAGAGCGCCATGAAGGAGATGGAGCTGGGGGTGCGGGAGGAAGTGACCCGCACCTACGCCACCACCATGCTGGAGCAGATTGGCGTGGTGGGAGACGGCATGACCCAGGCCGCTGACGGCAGCGGCGAGCTGAAAGACGGGGCAAACACCCTCACCCAGGGAGCCCAGTCCCTCACCGACTATCTGGGGCAGCTGGCAGGGAGCTCCCTCACCTTTGTAGACGGCTCCCAGCGGCTGAGCCAGGGCCTGGGCGAGTATCTGGCGGGGGTAACCCAGGTGGCAGAGGGCAGCGGAGCCCTCAACGACGGCGCCAAGCAGCTGGAGGACGGGCTGGGCCAGCTCCAACAGGCCACCCAGCCCCTCACCCAGGGCGTGGAGCAGTTGCAAGCAGGAGCCCAGAATTTGGCCCAGGGAGCCGGTCAGGCAGCGTCCAGCAGCGGTACCCTATCCCAGGGTGCCGCCCAGGTGGATGAGAGCCTGGGGGCCCTCCTGGCGGGCCTCCAGACCCTGCAAAGCCAGACCGCCGATCTGCCCCAGAACGCCCAGGCTCTGGCCCAAGGAGCCAAGCAGTTGGAGCAGGGCCTACAGGGGCTGTCTCTGGCCATCCAGAGCGGTCAAGTGAGTGGGGAGCAGCTGCAAGCCCTGGTGGGCCAGCTGCAACAGGGGGCGGACCAGCTGTCCCAGGGGCTGGGCCAGCTCAATCAGCAGGCCCCTGCCCTCACCCAGGGCATTGCTCAGGCCGCCCAGGGGGCCGGACAGCTGAAAGACCAGGGCACCACTCCCCTGCGCTCCGGCGCTGCCCAGCTGCAACAGGGCCTCGACACCTTGGCCCAGGGCAGTGAGACGCTGTCCCAGGGCGTGACCCAGATGCAGGGCCAGCTTCCCGCCCTCACCCAGGGGGTGGACAAGCTGTATCAGGGCGCTGCCCAGCTCCACCAGGGCACCCAGACCCTGGTGGACGGCGCTGGCCAGCTCATGGACAACAAGGCCCAGCTGACGGAGGGTATGGACGCCCTCACCCAGGGCTCGGTGCAGATTCAGGACGCCGCCGGGCAGCTGCACCAGGGGGCTCAGACCCTCACCGACGGGGCAAAGGCTCTGGAGGATGGAGCGGCCACCCTCCAGGACAAGCTGGCCGAGGGCGCTCAGGAGATTGCCGACACCAACACGGGAGACGAGGTGGCGGACATGATGGCCGCCCCGGTGGACACCCAGGAGAGCCAGCTCACCCAGGTGCCCAACAACGGCCACGGCATGGCCCCCTACATGATGTCGGTGGCCCTGTGGGTGGGCTGCATCGCCTTTAGCCTGATGTATCCCCTGACCCAGTACAGCGGCGAGCTGAAAAGCGGCTTTGCCTGGTGGCGGAGCAAGGCCTCGGTGCTGTACACCGTGGCCATTGCGGAGGCCCTGGTGATGCTGGGCAGCCTCCACCTGTTCAACGGGTTCCAGCCCGTGGACTGGGGCCGCACGGTGCTGGTGGCCCTGGTGGCCGCCCTCACCTTCATGTCGGTGATGTACTTCTTCACCTGCCTGATGGGCAAGGTGGGCAGCTTCCTGATGCTCATCTTCATGGTGCTCCAGCTGGCGGGCTCGGTGGGCACCTATCCCCTGGAACTGTCCGGCTCCTTCGTCCCCGCCTTCAACGGCTGGGTGCCCTTCACCTACACCGTGCGGGCCTTCCGCAGCGCCATTGCCGGAGGCCAGGACATCACGGGATGCCTGGTGTATCTGGGGGTGTGGTTTGTGGTGTTCACCGCCCTGACGCTGGTGGTGTTCCACGTGCGCACCCGCCGCATTCGGGCCAAACAGCCCACCCTCATGGTGTGGCTGGAAGAGCACAGCCTGGCATAATTTCATCAAAGAAAAGCCCCGAGACTACGGTGAACTGGACCAGTAAAAACGGACAATAGACAAAAAGCCCCCTAGTGTAGGAAAATAGAA
>CABPXX010000240.1 GCA_902461475.1 uncultured Eubacteriales bacterium
GGGGCAGGTGCGGAACGCTTTGTCCCAGCTGTCCGACATGCAGGACCGGGTGCAGCGGCTCCAGGAGGCGGGACAGTGGCGGCGAGGCCGCCTGTCCCCCCAGGGGGTGCGCACCTTGTACGGCAAGGCGGTGCCCATGTCCGCCACCCGGCTGGACCTGTACCAGTCCTGTCACTTCTGCCACTTTCTCCGCTTTGGCCTCAAGGCCCAGCCAAGGAAGCGGGCCAAGTTCGCTCCCTCCGACTACGGAACCTTTGTCCATGCGGTGCTGGAGGAGGTGCTGGGCCAGCACCCCGCCCCGGAGCAGTGCCGTGCCCTGGCCAAGGAGGCGGCGGACCGATACGAAACCGAGGTGCTCCAGGGCTTGGAGGACGAGACCGCCCGGTTCCGCTGGCTCTTTGAGCGCATGAAGCAGTCGGTGCTCACCGTGGTGGACAGCGTGGCCGGGGAGCTATCCGCCTCCCAGTTTGTCCCCGTGTGGCTGGAGCTGGGCTTCGGCAAAGGGGAGCAGCTGCCCCCCGTGGAGGTAGAGCAGGACGGTATCACTCTGCGCCTGTCCGGCTTTGTGGACCGGGTGGACAGCTGGGAGCACGAGGGAAAGCGCTACCTGCGGGTGGTGGACTATAAGACCGGCAAAAAGGCTTTCGACTTTGCGGAGGTGGAGGACGGGCGGGGGCTGCAAATGCTCCTTTACCTCTTCGCCCTCAGCCGCAACGGCGAGGCCCTGTTTGGAGACCAGACCCTCATCCCCGCCGGGGTGCTGTACGTGCCTGCCCGCACCGCCCTGGTGGATGGCAGCCGCAACACCGACCCTCAGACAGTGGCTCAGGAGCAGGAGAAACAGCTGCGCCGCCAGGGACTGGTGCTGGATGACCCGGCGGTCATTGACGCCATGGAGGAGGCTCCAGACGGCAAATACCGCTATCTGCCCATCAATTCCCGCAACCGGGACTGCCTGGTCAATGCCGAGCAGATGCGGGAGCTGGACGAGTATGTCACCCAGGTGCTGCGCCAGGCCGCCAGCCAGGTGGCGGTGGGCAACATTGACGCCGATCCCTATTGGCGGGACGCCCAGCACAACGCCTGTCAGTGGGGTGAGTTCCGCTCCGCCTGCCACTTTGAGGAGTGCCTGGGGGACACCCTGCGCCGGAGACGGAGCAAGCGGGCGGTGGAATTTTGGAATTGGATGAAGGACCGGATGGGAGGTGGAGACCATGGCAATTGAACTCACCCGCCAGCAGCAGGCGGTGGTGGACAACCGGGGGGGCGACCTGCTGGGGGCTGCCGACAGAAGGCCCGGCAAGACCCGGGTGCTGGTGGAGCGTCTGATGCAGCGCATCGAGCAGGGGGAGGACGTGGACCGCTTCCTGGTCATCACCTTCACCAACGCCGCCGCCGCCGAGCTGCGGGACCGCATCGCCGCCGCCATCCATGCCCGGCTGGCCCAGCAGCCCAATAACCGCCATCTGCGCCGCAATGCTACCCTGGTGTATCAGGCCCAGATCTGCACCATTGACGCCTTCTGTCTGGACTTTTTGCGCCAGTGGGGCCACCTGGCGGGGCGGGACCCGGACTTCCGCCTGTGCGACCAGGGCACCGGGGAGGAGCTGCGCCGAGAGGCCCTGGAGGAGGTGCTGGAGAGGCGGTACGCCAACATTGCAAACGACCCAGGCTTCCAGGCCCTGGCCGACAGCATGGCCGGGGACCGGGACGACCAGACCCTGGAGTCGGTGATTCTGGACATCCACGCCAAGGTGCAAAGCCAGGCAAGTCCTCTGGACTGGCTCATGGAGCGCAAGGCGGACTTTGATTTGAGCGGGGAGACCGCCCCGGAAGACACCCCCTGGGGCAAGCTGCTCCTCTCCGACGCCCAGGAGCTGGCCCAATACTGGGCCCACACTCTGCAAGGGGTGTTGCAGGAGCTGGAGGACGACCCCATTTTGTGGAACAATTATGGGGGCACCTTGGGTACCACCATTTATGGCCTGGAGCGGGTGGCCCAGGTCCAGGGCTGGGATGAGCTGGCCCAGGCGGTGGGCGAGGTGGCCTTTGAGCGCCCCAAGGCCAGGCGAGGGGACTGCGACGAGGCCCTGAAGGAGCGGGCCAAGGGATTGCGGGAGAGCTGCAAAAAGCAGTTGGAGAAGCTGCGGCAGCGCTTCCAGGTCACCGGAGCGGAGGCCATGGAGGACCTGCGGGCCATTGCCCCCGCCATGACCGCCTTGTTGGACGTGGTGGCGGAGTTTGACCGGGCCTTTGTGGCCCTCAAGGGCCGACACCGCCTCATTGACTTTGCCGATGGGGAGCACCTCACCGCCGCCCTCCTCACCGACGGGGACGGGAACCCATCCCCCCTGGCCCTGGAGTGGCGCAAGCGGTATGTGGAGATCATGGTGGACGAGTACCAGGACACCAACGGGGTGCAAAACGCCATTTTTGACGCCCTGTCCCAGGGGGACAACCTGTTTTTGGTGGGGGACGTGAAGCAGTCCATCTATCGCTTCCGCCTGGCAGACCCCACCATCTTCTTGGACAAGTACCGCCGCTTTGCTCCCTGGGAGACCGCGGAGAAAGGGCAGGGGCGCACCATCCCCCTGTCCGCCAACTTCCGCTCTCGCCCGGAGGTGCTGGACAGCACCAACTTTGTCTTCCGCAACGTCATGACTCAATCCGTGGGGGAGCTGGACTACGACGAAAACCAGGCCCTGCGCCACGGGCGGCAGGATTTGCAGCCTGATGCCCAGTACGCCACCGAGCTGTGCTGTGTGGACCTGTCTCAGCTGCCCGACCAGGAGGACAAGGTGAACAAAGACCTGGTGCAGGCCCGGCTGGTGGCCCGGCGGATGAAGGAGCTGCTGGCCTCGGGGCTGCCCATCGGGGACCGCCCCCTGCGCCCCGATGACATGGTAATTTTGCTCCGCTCTCCAGGCTCCACCCTGCGGTGGTATGCCGCCGCCCTGGACGAGGCGGGCATTCCCTGGAGCGCCGAAGGGGGGAGGGAGTTTTTCGGCGCCACCGAGATTGCGGTGGCCATCTCCCTGCTGCAAGTGGTGGACAACCCTCGGCAGGACGTGCCTCTGCTGGCGGTC
>CABPXX010000241.1 GCA_902461475.1 uncultured Eubacteriales bacterium
TATCTTTTATAGGGTCGTGGTGTACCGTAAATCCACGCACACGGTGTCGTGGGGGAAGGGGATATCCTGATGGGTGCCGTCCCAAGAAAAGCCGTGGCGGGCGTAAAAACGCCGAGCGCCTTGGTTTTCCCGCAGTACAAACACATAGGCCTGCTGGAAGCCGTCTGCTTTCAGCTGCTCCTTGGCCCGGTCCATGAGCAGGCTTCCATATCCTTTCCCGGTCTCCTGGGGGTGGGTATAGAAGGAGATGACCTCTCCCCAGCCCTGGTAGCCAGAGGCGTCAAAGTGCACCTGCATACCTCCGCCGTGGTTCTGATCGCCAATGCGGGCGGGGCCGCAGGTGATGCAGCCCACCGGGGTGTCGTCCCGATAGAGGAGGAACCCGTGGTGGCGAGGGGTTCTGGCGTAGTCGGCAAAGGTGTACACCCAGCGAGTGGGAGTGATGTGCTCTTCCATCCAGTCCAGAGGCACAGCCTCCTGATAGGCGGCCCACCAGCCCAGAGCGTGGATTTCGCTCATGGCGGCGAAGTGAGCCGGGGTGAACGCCTCTACAATGGTGAGCTGTGGCATGGGTATCTGCTCCTTTTAGTGGGCGGCGCCCACCAGGTCCTGCTCCGCCTTCTGCTGGGCCTCCTGCTTGGCGATTTGGCGGGCGTTGGCCAGCATCAGCTTGATGCGGTTCTCCTGGTTGATCTTGGTGGCGCCGGGGTCGTAGTCAATGGCCACGATGTTGGAGTTGGGGTAGTCGTCTTTCAGCTTGCGAATCATGCCCTTGCCCACAATGTGGTTGGGCAGGCAGCCGAAGGGCTGGGTACAGACAATGTTGGGCACCCCTGAGTGGATGAGCTCCAGCATCTCGCCGGTGAGCAGCCAGCCTTCGCCCATCTTGTTGCCGTCGCCCAGGTAGCCGTGGACCAGCTTGTGCATGTTCTCAAAGGTGCCGGGGGCGTGGAAGCGGGTCTTTTTCAGGGCGGCGATCATGTCCTTCTGGCACTCCTCAATGTAGCCCTTGAAGATCTGACAGACCTTCTTTTTGATCCACTTTCCGCCATACAGGTCTACGTCGGACTCCCGGTTGAAGATCTTGAAGATCATGAAGTCGGTGAGGCCGGGCACCACAGGCTCAGCGCCCTCGGAGAGCAGGAAGTCCTCCAGGTTGTTGTTGCCCAGGGGGGAGAACTTGACGTAGATCTCACCCACTACACCCACACGCACCTTCTGGGGTCCAGCCACGGGGATGTCGGCGAAGTCGGCGCAGATCTGGTCAAAGATCTGGCGCATCTCCTTGCGGTTCATGCCTTTGCCTTTCTGGAAGCCCTCAATGAGCTTGTTCTCCCAAGTCTCCACCATCTTGTCGGTATCCCCCTTCATCACCTCATAGGGGCGCACCTGGTTGGCCACGTTGACGATGAGGTCACCGTACATCATGGCGTAGATCATCTTGCGGATGAGGGGGAGGGTGAGGCTCCAACCGGGATTCTTCTCCATGCCGGAGAGGTTTACTGAGATGACCGGGATGTAGGACATGCCAGCCTTCTCCAGAGCCTTGCGCAGCAGGTGGATGTAGTTGGAGGCACGGCATCCGCCGCCGGTCTGGGTGATGAGCAGAGCCACCTTGTGGGGGTCATAGCCGCCGTGCTTGACGGCGTCAATGAGCTGGCCAATGACCAGCAGGGCGGGGTAACAGGTGTCGTTGTGGACGTACTTCAGGCCCTCGTCCACAATGCCTCTGTGGTTGGTGGTGAGCATATCCACTTTGTACCCCTCCAGCACCAGCAGCTGGCGGAACATGCCAAAGTGAACGGGAAGCATCTGGGGCATCAGCAGGGTGTACTCCTGCTTCATCTCTTTGGTGAACAGAAGACGCCCATCTTTGGCGTAAACCAATTCAGCCATGTTGTTTTCTCCTTTCGGAACTTGGTCCAGTGGACATCAGCCCTGGTTCTGGTCCCGCTCCTCCATGGCGGCCATGAGGGAACGCACACGGATGCGGACAGCGCCCAGGTTGCTGATGTCGTCGATTTTCAGCTGGGTGTACAGCTTGCCGCCCTCTTCCAGGATGGAGCGCACCTCGTCGCCAGTGATGGCATCGGTCCCGCAGCCGAAGCTTACCAGCTGAATCAGCTGCATGTCTGGCTGGGTGCACACGTAGCGGGCGGCGTTGTACATCCGGGACTGGAAGGTCCACTGATTGAGCACCTTCCGGGGGGCATAGTCCTCGTGATAGGCCACGGCATCCTCGCTGACCAGTACAAAGCCGAAGAAGGTGACCAGGTCGTTGATGCCGTGGTTGATCTCCGGGTCAATGTGGTAGGGACGGCCCGCCATGACGATGATGGGACGGGCCTCGGCCCGGGCCTTGTCGATGTAGGACTGGCCCACTGCCCGGATTTCCTGCTTGTACAGGTCGTAGGCCTGGTAGGCGGCCCGAATGGCGTGGACCACCTCTCGGCGGGGAATGCCGAAGGTGTCCGAGAACCACTGGGAACCGATGCGCTCATAGTCCTTTTGACGGTGCAGTCCGGCATAGGGGTAGAGGAACCGGGTCTTTTTCAGATCAGGCACGTTGGCGGCCAGCAACTCAGGGTAGTAGGCCACCACCGGGCAGTTGTAGTGGTTGTCCGAGGTCTTCTCATCGAAGTTATAGGACATGCAGGGGTAAAAAATGGCGTCCACCCCAGCCTCTACCAGGGCCTGCACGTGGCCGTGGAGGAGCTTGGCGGGATAACACACCGTGTCCGAGGGAATGGTGCGCTGGCCCTTGATGTACAGCTTGCGGGAGGACTCGGGGGAGAGCACCACCTCAAAGTTGAGGCGGGTGAACAGCTCAAACCAGAAGGGCAGGTTCTCATACATGTTCAGCCCGAAGGGAATGCCGATGCGGCCCCGGGAGCCGTTGCCGAAGCCCTTGCCCTCCATGGAGCGGAGCTTGCGATACTTGTAGTTGTACAGATCGGGCAGCTCCACCTTCTCCTTGCCCAGGGGGCGGGAACAGCGGTTGCCGGAGATGAACCGACGGCCGCCATCAAAGGTGTTGACGGTAAGGGAGCAGTGGTTAGTGCACAGGTTGCAGGTCACCGGCTT
>CABPXX010000242.1 GCA_902461475.1 uncultured Eubacteriales bacterium
TCTCGCCGTAGGCCAGGTGGCCCCCCAGTACGTCAACCCCCTCACCGGAGCCCCCACCATGGATATGGTGGGCAACCCCAACGGCTCGGTGTGCGCCATTGAGGGTATTTTCTCCCCCGATGGCCGGGTGTTCGGCAAGATGGGCCACTCCGAGCGGTGCGGCGCCCATGTGGGCGTGAACATCGTGGGCGACAAGATGCAGCCCATCTTCGAGTCCGGCGCTCTGTACTTCAAATAAGCCAAATAAGACAAGCCCCCAGGCCAAACCGCCTGGGGGCTTGCTATTTTGTGTCGCATCCTGTATCATGATGTGGGTGCTACCATACGGTTGGCGGTTTGTCCCCCCTGCTTCATAAGGGGGTGCTTCTTGCCCCCTGAGAAAGGGGGTGGTCCCGGTGACATATGTGACATTTTCTGATTTGATTCAGATTGGCATTTTAGTCGTGGGGATAATTGCTCTGTTTCAGAACATAAAAAAGAAGTAACCGCCAGTCTCCCAAACTTCCGGTTACTTCTTAAGTAAACGCTGGGGGACAACCGTCACCGGTAGCACCCTTCGCTTATATGATAGCCCGTTTTCGGAGGAATGTCAAGATGAAGACCGGGCTGTATATGGCAATAGGAGGAAGAGCCAGCCTTGGCCCTTCCTCCTACTTTTTGTTGGGGTGTTATTCTGAGGCCTCCTGGTCCTCTTTCTGCCGCTGAATCATCCGGTGCATGCCTCCGGTGCCGAAGGAGAAAATCCGGTTGACCCGGCTGATGGTGGCGGAGCTGGCCCCGGTCTTCTCCAGAATCTCGGTGTACACCAGCCCCTGGTCCAGCAGACGGGCCACGTCATACCGCTGCTCCATGGCCCGCAGCTCTCCCACGGTACACAAATCATCAAAAAAGGCGCAACACTCCTCCACGCTCTTCAGCTGCACAATGCTCTCATACAGCGCCATGCTGCGCTCCTTGCTCGCTACTTTGGGCATAGGCTCCTCCTTGTGGATGGGTAGTTTCTGATACGTTTATCCTAACACATTGAAGCGATGAAGTAAACGGTTTTTTTCGCCCCGCCTTGCGGCGGGTTTCTTTTGCACCGGGGGAGAAGTCGTGGTATGATAAAAGGGAATACATGCCACACGGAAGGATGAGTCCCATGAGTTCCACAGCTAAGCTTCTACGGCCTGACATTGCCCCGGGCAGACGGGTGCTGGCCATCAGCGATATCCACGGAAATCTTCCCTTTTTTCGGGGTGTGCTGAAAAAAGCCGAATTTTCCCCTGAAGATGTGCTCATCCTGGTGGGAGACTTGTTTGAAAAAGGGGAGGAGAGCCTGGGCCTCCTGCGCTATCTCATGGAGCTGAGTCAGACCCACACGGTGTACCCCCTGTGCGGCAACTGTGACCACCTGGACCTCATCTTTTTGGAGGGGCGGCCGGGCATTGACGAGGCCCTTTGGCCGGTGTTTCGCACCTGGGACCGCCGCTCCCTCATTCTCCAGATGGGGGCAGAGCTGGGGCTACATCCCCAGGGGCCGGAGGACCTGCCCCAGCTGCGGGCGGAGATTTTGGCGAACATGCCCCGGGAAGTGGCATATTTGCGGGGGATGGCCCACATCCTACAGGCAGGGCGGTACATTTTTGTCCACGGCGGCATTGACCGGGAGGAGGACCTGGAGTCCCTGCCCGCCTACGGCTGCATGAAAAACGACAACTTTGTGGGCCAGGGCCGGAAGTTCCACCACTGGGTGGTGGTGGGACACTGGCCGGTGACCCTCTACCGCACCGACATTCCCGTGGCCCGGCCCTGGATGAAAGAGGACCAGCACATCGTGTCCATTGACGGCGGCTGTGTGCTCAAGGTGGACGGCCAGCTCAACGCCCTCATCATTCCCGACATCACCCAGGAGCACATGGACTATGTGGCCTATGACGGCCTGCCGGTGGTCACGGCCCTGGACGACCAGGCGCCGTCCCAGGACTCCTTCAACATCCGCTGGAGTGACAGCGTGGTGGAGGTTTTAGAGGAGGGGGAGGACGTGTGCTGGTGCCGCCACGTGTCCACCGGGCGGGAGATGTGGATTTTGCGCCACTACCTGTACACCCGCCAGAGTGACGGCCTCACCCACACCGAGGACACCACCGACTATGAGCTCCCCATCCAGGCGGGGGACCGACTGGCCCTGGTCACCGAATGCAGCCGGGGCTACCTGGTGAAAAAACACGGGGTGACAGGCTGGTACCGGGGCAATATTTCCCGTTGAAAAACCTTGGAACCTTTGATATACTGCATCGGGGCTTTGCCCCTACTATCACGGAAATGAGGAACGTTCATGACCAATCGTTATGATGTTATGGTGCTGGGCACCGGAGAGGCGGGCATTTTTGCCGCCTATGAGCTGGCGCTGCGCTGCCCCGAGGCCAAGGTGCTGGTGGTGGACCAGGGCGCCGATATCTACCACCGCAGCTGTCCCATTGTGGCGGGCAAAGTGAAGGCCTGCATCAACTGCAAGGTGTGCGACACCATGTGCGGCTTCGGCGGAGCCGGGGCCTTCTCCGATGGCAAGTTTAACTTTACCACCGATTTCGGCGGCTGGCTCACCGACTTCCTCAGCCAGGAAGAGGTGATGGAGCTCATCGACTACGTGGACTCCATCAATGTGGAGCATGGCGCCACCACCCAGTGCTTCTCCACCACCACCCCCCAGGCCCGGGAGCTGGAGAAAAAGGCTCTGGAGTTCGACCTGCACCTGCTCCAGGCCCGGTGCAAGCACCTGGGCACCGAGAACAACCTGCGCATTTTGACCAACATCTATGAGCACATCCGGGACAATCACGACTTCCGGTTCCGCACTGCCATCCGCTCCATCACCGTGGAGGCCGACGGCACCTATACCCTGGAGAGTGAGAACGGGGACACCTTCAACGCCCCCTATCTCATCGCTGCCCCTGGCCGCTCCGGCGCGGAGTGGTTTGCCAACCAGTGCAAGGGGCTGGGGCTGGAGCTCATCAACAACCAGGTGGACATCGGCGTGCGGGTGGAGCTGCCCGCCACCGTCTTCGAGCACATCACCGACGTGGTGTA
>CABPXX010000243.1 GCA_902461475.1 uncultured Eubacteriales bacterium
GAGGCACTGCTCAACGCCATTCTGGCCCAGCGCTTCAAGGCGGACAAGTCCATTCTGGAAGACCTGGTGAACAAGGCCGAGGGCATGGATCTTTCCAGTTATACCGCTGAGAGCGTGGCCGTGTTCCGCTCTGCTCTGGCCGAGGCTCAGGCCATCATGGCTGACAATATGATCTGCACATTGGTGAATACATCACCATCGAGGCCAGCCACCAGACCGGTGCCTTCTGGTCCACTCGTTCCATCCTCCAGATTCTCAAGCAGACTGGGGATACCATCCCTCAGGGCGATGTGCGGGACTACACTGCCGAGTCCGTGGCTACCTTCCGCACTGCTCTGGCCAATGCTCAGGCTGTGATGGCTGACAACAGCCTCTCCGAGGATGACCAGGCTGTGGTGGACGAGGCAGTGGCTCAGCTCACCGCTGCCATGGACGGCCTCACCGTCGGTGGCGCTCCCGAGACCACTGACAAGCCTGAGGCAACGGACAAGTCCGAGAATTCCCAGAAGCCTGGGGACAAGGTGCCTCAGACCGGTGACCACGCATATGTCACCTTCTGGGTTGTCCTGACCGCTGCTTGTGCCTCTGCTCTGGTGGCAGTGGGTGTTGTTAGCAACAAGAAGTGCAGCCGTCGCTGAGACGTCTGACACGCAGTGAGGTTCCATGGAAGATGGAACCGTAAGATTCACAAGTTTGATCCAGTTATCCCTGGCATGGTGAAGTAAAAGGTGAGCGTTTTGTCGGTCCCCCCTCGGCAAAACGCTCACCTGCGTAATACGACCCTATGAAAGGAAGGGACATACGGACATGAAACACAAGAGAATTCTCAGCGGTTTGGTTGCATTCACGTTGGTGATGACCCAAGGGTTAAGCACTGGCATACCAGCTGTGGCAGCGCCCGCACCGCCACAAGCCTATGGCCCCACGCCTTCGGAAGCTCAGATGAAGTATTACAAGGACGAACTGGCCGCCTTTTTCCACTTCGGCGTCAACACCTATACGGACATGGAGTGGGGTAACGGCCAGGAGGACCCCGACATTTTCAATCCCACCAAATTGGACACGGACCAGTGGATTCGCACGGTGCAGGAGGCTGGAATGAAGCGGGCCAGCCTCACTGCCAAGCACCACGATGGCTTTAACCTGTATCCCACTAAGGTTACCGACCACTCCGTGGAAAGTAGCAGCTGGCGGGATGGGAAGGGAGACGTGGTGCAGGAATTTGTGGACTCCTGCACCAAGTACGATATGGATATCGGCTTCTATCTCTCGCCCTGGGACCAGAATTTGCCCAGTTATCCCTCCAATGTGGACCCCGACTACAACGATACCTATATCCAGCAGATGAATGAACTGTTTGCCTACAGCAAGCAGAAGGACAATGGCTACAGTGACATTGTGGAGTTCTGGATGGACGGAGCCAACGGCAACGCAGAGAGCCGTCCCAAATATGACTTGCAGCGTTGGTGGGACAACCTGGAGGCCCACAACCCCAACATCGTCTATCAGCAGAACTATGGCGCACCCTTGCACTGGTGCGGTAACGAACGGGGCTACTCCTCCGATGAGTGCTGGCACATCCTCAACAAGGAGTACGTCTGGAACCTGTACGATCAGTATGGCCAGGAGGATTCCGCCTATCTCCACACCGGTGAGCCCTACATCGAGGGCAAGCCGGAAGGGGAGCGCAACGGCGACACGTGGTCCATCTCCGAGGTGGATGTGTCCATCCGGCCCGGCTGGTTCTATCATGCCAACCAGTCTCCCAAGACGGCTGAGGAGCTGGCCAACATCTATTTCACTTCCGTAGGCTTGGGCTCTCCCTTGCTGCTCAATGTGCCCCCCACGCCAGAGGGACTAATTGATGAGCGGGATGTGGAATCCCTCCGGGGCTTCCGGGAGATTCTGGACAACACCTTCTCTCGCAACCTGGCGGACGGAGCCACCGCGGAGGCAACCGCCACCCGAGGCAACCACCAAAACTTTGGTGCCGCCAACGTGCTGGATGATGACTACGACACCTACTGGACCATGGACGACGGACAGACCACTGGCTCTGTCACCGTAACCCTGGACCAGCCCACCCTGTTGGATGTGGTGCAGATTCAGGAATATATTCCCCTGGGTCAGCGTATTGCCTCCTTTCAGGTGGACGTGCGGGTGGGCGGCCAGTGGATGGAGTTTGGCAGCGGTAAGACCATCGGCTATAAGAGACTGATGCGGGGCGCTCCCGTGGTGGCCGATGCCGTACGGGTTACCGTTACCGATGCTCTGGCCACCCCTCTGATCAACAACATCAGTGTGTTTAAGGCCGATGAGCGCATTGCTATGGAAGCTCAAGCGGTGCCGGGCCAGATTCAGGCGGAGTCCTGCGACCAGCTGGTGGGTGCCATCTCGGAGAACAAAGGCCCCAACGGCGGCGGGAACCTGGGTGCTGTCACCGACGGCTCCTATGCCAAGTACGAGCGGGTACGCTTCGATCAGACTCCCACGGCCTTTACGCTGTCCCACTCCGGCGGCGGGACGCCCCAAATTACGCTGCGCCTGGACAGCCAGGACGGCCCCATTTTGGCTCAGATGCAGGTCCCTGCCTCTGGCTCCTATTTCACCTATGTGGAGACCACGGTCCCAGTGACCTACCAGGGAGAACCCCTCTCCGGATATCATGACATCTACCTGTGCATGAATGCAGGGCTGAACATCGACTGGTTCCGACTGGAGGGTCAGAATACTCTGAACTTCCAGCCCACCAAAGTGACTGCCTATGAGGGGGAATCTGTCCAGCTCACCGTTACCCGTAGTGATGAGGACCTCTCGGAAGAGGTGCAGGCGCAGGTCCAGACCGTCCCCGACACCGCAGTCAGCGGGCAGGATTACGAAGAACTGGTCCAGACCATCACATTTGCCCCCAATGAGACCAGCAAGACTGTGACCGTTCAGACCATGGAAAGTGACTTGAAAGAGTACGACACCAAGTTCCGGGTGGAGCTCTCGGCGCCTTCTGCCAACGCCATGCTGGGCACGGGCTCTGCCTGTGTCGTG
>CABPXX010000244.1 GCA_902461475.1 uncultured Eubacteriales bacterium
GACAAGACCCGTCGGAACGTCCATTGGCCGCCACGACAGAGATCTGGGCTGCACCAAGGCTTCCAAAGTCCACGCCATCAAAGTGCAGCAGCTCGCCCTTGTCGAAACCGCCCACCACTTGGTTGGGCTCCTCCCGCTCCAGGTGTACGGTACCAGTGACACTGTCATAATCCCAGGCATAGATGGTATCGTAGGTACTGCGGCTCTTTCCGGTCTCCTCCAGGCCATCCAAAGCGGTTTGAAGGGCCTCACATGCAGTCAAAACTGCCACATCGTCCTTTAGGTCCACCTTGCGGGCATCCTCCAGGGCCTGGGCAAAGGCAGCCCAGCTCTCCGGGGTGTACAGCAGCGGCCGCACGGAGGCGTATTCCTCCACCTGGCTGGCCTGCTCCAGCAGCCCCTCCAGGGTGGGCAGAGGGCTGGACAGGAAAGTCAGAGCCTCAAAGTCAAAGGAGGTACCCGGGTCAAAGATCACCTTCAAATTCTGCTCTCCGGTGATGCCCTTGGCTGCCACCGTCTGCCGCCAGAAGTTCTCGGAGGACAGCTCATACTCCTCGCCCTCGCCGGCCTTGAAGGTGAAGGGGATGGACTGCTCCTCTCCCTGCTCATCGGTGTACACCAGGGACCCGGTGACATCCTTGCCGTTGAGGGAGCGTCCGGCCACCACCGCCATGGCCGAGCCGTAGAAGCTGAAATCCACGTGGTTGAACTGGATGCACACCTGGTTGGTGATGTTGGAGACGTAGTTCTGCATCACCACATGGCTGCTGTCCGGGGTGAGGTCGGTAATGTCAATGTCCGCCGCTGCGGATTCCGGATTTAACTGCTGATAGGGGTCCATGTAGACGGTATCCGTCTCGGCAAAGACCATAGAGTTAAAGGCAAAGGTGGCCTTGTGGAACACCAGGACCAGATCGTGTATCCCGGTCAATCGAGGCACGGTAAAGGTCTGAGATTGGTACACGTTCCAGCTTCCGGTGGGTTCAAACTCCACCGTTGCCACCAGCGGACCGTCTGGTCCATCCAGTCGAAGGTCGATGACCTCGCTGTAATTGTTGGCGTTGGCCCCGTTGAGGGTGAGCTGAGTGGCACCCTGGCTACCGAAATTCACATCGGCAAAGCGCAGCCAGTTCTCCGCCCGGATTCCGCCCACGGCGGTCTGGGCAGTGCCGTCCTCCAGCTTACCGCTCTCCTTTTTCAGGGTGGTGCTGTTGGTCTCCTGGTAAGTCTCCGCCTCGATGGTGGTATAGGCGTTGGTGCCCTCCACGGTCTCCCGGATCATGTCGGAGATATCTCCTTGGGTCAGCTGAGTCTCAGGCTGGAACTGATCGGAATTCATGTAGTTGAGAATGCTGTAGTACAGCTGCTTGGCCTCGGGATAGTCCTCCATCTGGCCCAGCAGGTCGAAGGTACATACCACCAGCTTCCCCGCTCCCACCTGGGCTTCAAACAGGCTGCCCAGCTTACGTCTCCACTGCATGTGGTCGATGTTCCAGGCCAGAGGGGTGATCTCCTCCGGGGCATTGTCCAAAATCAGAGCACGAGAGCCCTTCATGAGGTTGAACCACTGGTAATCACTGAAAAATTCCGTGGGGAAGTCGTTGAAAATGGGGTGCTCGGTGTTGAGATACATACCCATGGTGTGGGCATCGGTGTCGGAACGGTGGAACATTCTGCTCCAGTAGTCGGTGGTCCAGCGCACCGGCAGACTCTCCGGCATGGCATTGGTGGTGGGAGCAGGGAGAAGCAGGACGTTCTTTCCCGCCTCCAGGGCGGCCTGGGCCTCATCGTCCCAGTTGTCGCACACCACCACATTGCCGGGATCGGAGACATCCAAATCCTGCGGATAGACCCAGATATCATAGGTGTTGGCGTTGTCCAGGCTGTCCACTGCCACCTCTACGGTCAGCTTTTTCGCCTCACCTAGTTGAGACAGGACTTGGGAGGAGAAGCTACCCAGAGTCGTCACCTCGCCCCGGGGTGCATCGGCAGCAGCCAGAGTCCCGCTGTCCAGCACCGTATCCCCGTCCTTCAACGCCCAGCGGGCGGTGAGCTGGGGCAGGTCGGTCTGGTCATAGTTGGGCACACAGATTTCCCCGGTGAGGGTGTCTCCCGTAGTCCAAACCAGCTTGGGCAGCATACCCAGCACCACCACTGGGCCGTTGAAGCTGCGGTAAGTCTCTTTGGAGAAGCCCCCCTCCTTCTCCTCCATAAAGTTATTCAGAATACCCACATGGGCTGTCCCCTGACCGGGGAAGTCCTGAATGCTCAGCAGCTGATAGCCTGCCAAACTGGGGGTGCGCAGGGCAGTCTCCATGTCTGCCCGGTAACCGATGGCCGAGATGCGGGCGGAGACCTGAGAGAAGATTTCATTCATCTCCAGAAGCCCCTTCTCCTCCATCAAATCCCGGTATGCCATGAGGTTTCTGGCCTGGAAAATGCCCGATTCATATTTGGGTATCTCCTGGTCAAAGTTGGGCAGCACCTGATATTGTCCCGCCTCGTGGTTCATGATGGGCTTGGTGTACCCGGCGATGGCGTTTTCATAGGTGAAATCCGTGCTGGGCTGCGCCGACTCCAGGTGTCCTCCCGAGGCCGCATCCACCCAGGAGAAGGAGATGCGGATATGGTGTTCGTCCGAGTTGGCCTTGGTCTTGCAGGTGGTCCAGTAGTCATCCTCCGTATTGAAAGAGGGATTCCAATAGTTGTTGTTGGTGCCCTCGGCATAAAGTCGGGTGGGATCATAGGCCTGACAGGCCTCTCGCAGCTGGTTGGCCCAGCCCCGCTTTTCCGTGCTGGTGGTGTCCAGCTCGTTGCCCCAGGCCATCATCACAAAGGAGGGATGGCTGGCCAAATGCTCCAAAATCCGTTGGGTCTCTGCACAGTCTAATGGTATGAAGTCAAGAGGGTGATGGCAGGAAAAATCGAGAATAAATGCAGGAAAACAGTTGCGTAAGCAGAAAAAAGACAACACCAACCAAAGCCCTGCCCCGGAGTTTTTTGAAACAGGGCCTAAACGTCAG
>CABPXX010000245.1 GCA_902461475.1 uncultured Eubacteriales bacterium
TCCCGGGGCAACTCCGACATGGCCCTGCTGGCCCGTCGCACCATCCAGGAGCTGGAGGGCGACGAAGGTCAGAAGCACCTGGAGGAGTACGCCGACGCCAACACCGAGCGTGGCCAGTGCATGCTCCAGTCCATCTGCGAGAAGATGGGCTTTGACTCCCTGGGCTATCAGTCCCTGGACGGCCTGCTGGAGTCCATCGGCCTGGACCGGGATAAGGTGTGCACCTACTGCTGGAACGGAAAGGAGTAATTTTCATGAATCATTCTGACTCTCACTCTGCCTCCTACGCCGCTGCCGGCGTGGACGTCACCGCCGGTTACGAGGCGGTACGCCGCATCAAGCCCATGGTGGAATCCACATACATCCCCGGGGTCATGGGCACCCTAGGCGGCTTTGGCGGCATGTTTGCCCCCGATCTGAGCGGCATGAAGAAGCCCGTGCTGGTGTCCGGCACCGACGGCGTGGGCACCAAGCTGAAGCTGGCGTTCCTCATGGACAAGCATGACACCGTGGGCATCGACTGCGTGGCCATGTGCGTCAACGACATCATCTGCGGCGGCGCTATGCCCCTGTTCTTCCTGGACTACATCGCCTGCGGCAAAAACGACCCCGCCCGCATCGCTGACATCGTCACCGGTATCACCGAGGGCTGCCGCCAAGCTGGCTGCGCCCTGGTGGGCGGCGAGACCGCTGAGATGCCCGGTTTCTATCCCGTGGACGAGTACGACCTGGCTGGTTTCTCCGTGGGCATGGTGGACGAGGAGAAAATCATCGACGGCAAGTCCCTGGCGGAAGGCGACGTGCTCATCGGTCTGGCCTCCTCTGGCGTGCACTCCAACGGCTTCTCTCTGGTTCGTAAGGTCTTCGACGTGGAGCACGCCGACCTGAAGACCCCCATGGACGAGCTGAATGGCAAGAGCCTGGGAGAGGCCCTGCTGGAGCCCACCCGCATCTATGTCAAGGCCGTCAAGGCCGTGCTGGATGTCCACGCCGTTAGCCACATCACCGGCGGCGGCTTCTATGAGAATGTGCCCCGCATGATGGTGGACGGCCTCACCGCCCAGATCAAGCTGGACTCCTTCCCCACCCTGCCCATCTTCTCCCTCATTCAGAAGGCGGGCAACATCCCCGCCCGGGACATGTACAACACCTTCAACATGGGCATCGGCATGATTCTGGCCGTCCCCGCTTCTCAGGCTCAGGCCGCTCTGGACGCCCCGGCCGCAGCCGGCGAGACCGCCTACCAGATCGGCAGCGTGGTCGCTGGTGAGGCTGGCGTGGAGCTGGTGTAATCCATGGGAACACGTATTGCCGTTTTGGTGTCCGGCGGCGGCACCAACCTGCAAGCCCTCATTGACGCCCAGGCCCGGAGCGAGCTGGGCAGCGGCACCATTGCCGCCGTCATCTCCTCCAAGGCCGGAGTGTACGCCCTGGAGCGGGCGGAGAAGGCGGGGATTCCCCACTATGTCATCCCCCGCAAGGAGTATCCCTCCAACCAGGCCATGACCCAGGCTCTGGTGTCCAAGCTCCGTGAGCTGGACATTGACCTGGTGGTGCTGGCAGGCTTCATGATCATTCTCACCGAAGAGATGGTGCAGGCCTACCCCAACGCCATCTTGAATGTCCACCCCGCCCTCATCCCCTCCTTCTGCGGAGAGGGCTGCTACGGCCTCCACGTCCACGAGAAGGCCCTGGAGTACGGGGTGAAGGTGTCCGGCGCCACCGTCCACTTTGTCTCGGAGGAGTGCGACGGCGGCCCCATCGTGCTGCAAAAGGCTGTGGCTGTGGAGGAGGGTGACACCCCCGAGACCTTGCAGCGTCGCATCATGGAGCAGGCCGAGTGGCACATCCTGCCCCAGGCCGTCTCCCTATTCTGCCAAGATCGGCTCCATGTAGAGGGCCGAGTGGTTCACATTCTGCCCCCGCAAGCTTGACAAAGGCGCTCAGGGCATGATATAGTTAACAGGCTATATGACTGACGGAAGTGGGTTGACCACAGGGAGTATAGCCGTAGAAATGCCGACCGTCTGGGCGCACCTATTTTGTGGATAGGTGCGCCCTTTTTCTTTGACCAACACTTTGAGGAGGTACCACTATGACAACTTTGGATCTGTGCCAGGAGCTGTCCCGCAACCCCTACCCCGGCCGAGGCATCGTGCTGGGCCGCACCGCTGACAACAAGCATGCGGTGATCGCCTACTTCATCATGGGCCGCAGCGAAAACAGCCGCAACCGCATCTTCGAGGAGACGGACGACGGCATCCGCACCCGGGCCTATGACGAGAGCAAGATGACCGATCCCTCCCTGATCATCTATCACCCCGTGCGCCAGGTGGGCGAGGACACCATTGTCACCAACGGCGACCAGACCGACACCATCCAGCAGGGCCTGCTGGCTGGCAAGACCTTTGCTGAGTCCCTGCGCTCCCGCTGCTTCGAGCCCGATCCCCCCAACTACACCCCTCGCATCTCCGGTCTGCTCCTCAAGGACGGAAGCTACAAGCTGTCCATTCTCAAGTCCGCCTACGGCAACCCCGATTGCAACCTGCGCTACTTCTACGAGTACGACGCTCCCCTGCCCGGCACCGGACACTTCATTCACACCTATCAGGAGAACCTGGACCCCCTGCCCTCCTTTGAGGGTGAGCCCCGTCTGGTGGCCATCACCGCCCCCGACGCCGAGACCCTGGCCGGGGACCTGTGGCTGTCCCTCAACGACGAGAACAAGGTCTCCCTCTTCGTCCGCTACATCGACCTGGAGACCGGAGACAGTGAGACTTCCATCATCAACAAACACTGGGAGGTTTAATCATGCGCGAACTGGAACTGAAATACGGCTGTAACCCCAACCAAAAGCCCGCCCGCATCTACATGGACGAGGGTGAGCTTCCCATCACCGTCCTCAACGGCAAGCCCGGCTACATCAACTTCATGGACGCCCTCAACTCCTGGCAGCTGGTGAAGGCCCTGAAGAAGGCCCCCGGCCTGCCCGCCGCTGCCTCCTTCAAGCACGTCTCTCCC
>CABPXX010000246.1 GCA_902461475.1 uncultured Eubacteriales bacterium
AACATCGTCATCTCCAAGCGGGTGGCAAACCCCGGCTGCCATGCCAGCGGCTTCATCGCCTCGGTGTACCCCCTGGTGCAGCGTGGAGTCATTCCCGCCCACTTCCCCCTGACCTGTTACTCCCTCACCGGATACTCTGGCGGCGGCAAGAGCATGATCGCCGAGTATGAGGCGGAGGGACGGGAGGCATGCTATGATAGCTGCCGCATCTACGGCCTGACCTTGCAGCACAAGCACCTGCCCGAGATGCAGAAAATCTGCGGCCTGGACATGCCCCCGGTGTTCGCCCCGGTGGTGGGGGATTACCCCCAGGGCATGGCCACCACCGTGCTGCTGCCCTGGGTGGACGCCAAGCTGGCCCATGAGGCCCTGTGCGAGCACTACGCCGGGCAGGCCCTGGTGAGCGTGGCCCCCCTGGGCGGGGACGCGCCCATGATCTACTCCAATGCCTTCTCCGGCAAGGACACCATGCGTCTGGTGGTGTACGGCCATGAGGGGCAGACCGCCGTCACCGCCGTCTTTGACAACCTGGGCAAGGGTGCGTCCGGGGCTGCGGTGCAGAATATGAACCTGATGCTGGGCTTTGACGAGACCTGTGGTCTGAGCCTGTAACCAAAGGAGGAAAACACTATGGCAAGCAATCGCCTGGGACGTATCAACGAGGAGATTCAGCGGGAGCTGTCCGCTCTCATCCCCACGGTGAAGGACCCCCGGGTCACTGGCCTGATCTCTGTGACCCGTGTGGAGACCACCCCCGACCTGCACTTTGCCAAGGTCTACGTGTCCGTGCTGGACAAGACCGAGGTGGCCGGGGTGATGAAGGGGCTCAAGTCCGCCGGGGGCTACCTGCGCCGGGAGCTGAGCCGGGCCCTGAACCTGCGCCACACCCCCGAACTCATCTTCGAGCGGGACGACTCCATCGACCACGGCGCCCACATCCTGGAGATGCTCCGGGACCCCAACGTGGTTAAGCCCGCCAACCCCGCCAACGCCCACATCGTGCTGGACGAGGAGGACTGAGCATGACCCACCAGGAAGCGGCTCAATTTCTCACCGAGCACGACAACTATCTCATTTTGACCCACAAGCGCCCTGACGGGGACACCATCGGCTGCGGCGTTGGCCTGTGCCACCTGCTGCGCAAGATGGGCAAGACCGCCTGGCTGCTCCCCAGCTTGGACGCCACCGCCCTGTTTCGGGAGTACCTGGAGGGGGTACAGGCTCCAGAAGGGTACAACCCGGACACTGTGGTAAGCGTGGACGTGGCCACCCTGGGGCTGATGCCCCCCAATGCCCAGCCCTATGTGGGGCGCATTGACCTGGCCATCGACCACCACCCCTCCCAGGAGTTCTTTGCAAAAGAGACCTGCCTGGAGGCGGACAAAGCTGCCTGTGGCGAGATCTTGTGGGAGATTGCTCAGGACCTGGGGGTGATGGACGAGACCATCGCCACCCCCCTCTATGTGGCCGTGTCCACCGACACCGGGTGCTTTGTCTACGCCAACACCACCCCCCACACCCACCGGGTG
Organism: uncultured Eubacteriales bacterium; assembly: GCA_902461475.1. Taxonomy (GTDB): domain Bacteria; phylum Bacillota; class Clostridia; order Oscillospirales; family Oscillospiraceae; genus Enterenecus. The sequence continues at coordinate 1,530 of CABPXX010000246.1, forward strand.
GCGGCGGGGCTCATGGAGCAGGGAATTGACTTCAAGCGCCTGAACAAAAAGCACTTCCGCACCAAGTCCGTGGCCCGGATGCGACTGGAGAGCCTGCTGCTCCAGGGGCTGTACCTGTGCCACGACAACACTGTGGCGGTGGCCACTCTGTCCCTGGACGTGATGGCCAAGGCCGGAGCCACCAACGACGACACCGAGGACATCGCCGCCTTTGTGGGGCAGCTGGAGGGGCTGCGCCACTCCGCCACCATCCGGGAGCTGAAGCCCGGGGAGTGCAAAATCTCCATGCGCACCAACGCCGACTACCTGGACGCCTGCGCCGTGTGTGCCCATCTGGGAGGCGGCGGACACAAGGCCGCCGCAGGCTGTACCGTCATGGGCAGCGTGGAGGAGGCTAAGGCCGCCATTTTGCAGGCCATTGACCAGGAATTAAACCGTAAGTAACCGGGGAGGAACACAGGATGCCCAACGGAATCATCATCATGGACAAGCCCCAGGACTGGACATCCATGGATGTGTGCGCCAAGCTGCGGGGGGTGCTGGGAGAGCGGCGGATTGGACACGCCGGAACCCTGGACCCCATGGCCACTGGAGTCCTCCCCGTGTTTGTGGGTCGGGCCACCCGGGCGGTGGAATTTGCCGAGCGGGGGGACAAGGAGTATGTGGCGGAGCTAAAGCTGGGCCGGGTTACCGACACCCAGGACACCAGCGGCACCACCCTGGAGGAGCACCCGGTGGAGGTAACCGTGGAGCAGGTGAAGGCCGTGCTGCCCCAGTTCACCGGGGACATTCTCCAGGTACCCCCCATGTATTCCGCCATTAAGATCAATGGTAAGAAGCTCTATGAGCTGGCCCGGAAGGGGAGAGAGGTGGAGCGGCCCGCCCGGCCCGTGACCATTCACGCCCTCACCCTGGAGGGGCAGACCGCCCCCGACGAGTTCACCATCCGGGTTCAGTGCTCCAAGGGCACCTACGTGCGCACCCTGTGCCACGACATTGGAGCGGCTCTGGGCTGCGGCGGGTGCATGAGCTCCCTGCGCCGCACCATGGCCTGCGGCTTTACCCTAAATGAGGCCCACCCCCTGGCCGAGGTGCTGGCCTGTGAGGACCCGGCGGGGCTGCTGCGGCCCACCGACTCCCTCTTTGCGGACTACCCTGCCTTGACCCTGGGCAAGCGGGGAGCGGACCGGGTGCGCCACGGCGCTCAGGTGTGCCAACCGGAGGCTCAAGACGGCACCTACCGCATTTACGGGCCGGAGGAGGAATTCCTGGCCCTGGGACGGGTGGAGCAGGGGAAGCTCCTCATTGTCAAAAGCTTTTTTCAACCCACTTGAACGGAGAGAGAACCATCATGGCAGAGAAACAACGAGTCATCGCCCTGGGCTTTTTTGACGGGGTACATCGGGGCCACGGGGCGCTGCTGCGCACGGCCCGGGAACTGGCGGACGAG
>CABPXX010000247.1 GCA_902461475.1 uncultured Eubacteriales bacterium
ATCCTTATTGTTCCTTTCGTGCTGCAAAGAAAATGCGCCGATCCTCCTCTTTGGGAGAGCACATTTTTAGATTGCTGTATTGCTTGATGGAGGAGAAACCAGCTTGGGTGAGAAAGTCGGTGAGCTCCTGAGGGGTGTAGGCGTACTCCTCATGGTATTCACTCTCCCGGTTCCATGCCCCGTCCGGCCGTAGGGTGAACAGGTCGATGCCGTAGCCACAGATGCGTCGCCGGGGCTCGTAGTCGGCCCGCCATACACACATTAGGCTTTCGTCCTCGTCCAGATAGGTCTGTCCGTCCGCCTCCCCCAGGGCCAACGGGGTTTTGGCATCAAAGAGAAAGAGCCCGCCTGGATTGAGGTTGCGATACACCTGGGCGAAGGCCCGGCGCAGCCTCTGGGGGCGGGTGACATAGTTGACGCTGTCCAGGCAGCAGATGACGGCATCCACTGGCTCCAGCAAGGTGAATTTGGCCATATCCTGGCACAGAAAAAGCACCTCCTGGTCTTGACACTTCTGTGCCGCTACGCACAGCATGTCCGCTGAGATGTCCACAGCAGTCATCTGGTAGCCTCGGGATGCCAAGATGGAGGTGAGAGAGCCGGTGCCGCAGGCCAACTCCGCCACCGAGCGAACGGGATGCTTCAGACGGCGGAAATGCCGCTCCACATAGTCCGCCCAGTGGGAATAGCCCACGTCTCCGGTGAGACGGTCATAGTATTCCGCCAGAGAGGTATATTGCTCCATACAATCACTTTAAACGGGGAAGGACCGTCTTATACCCATCTGCGCCGTACTGGAGTGCGCGGTTGACCCGGCTGATGGTGGCGCTGGATGCGCCAGTGCGCTCCAAAATATCATTGTAAATCATACCGCTGTCCAACAGCACAGCCACTTCCAGACGTTGTGCCATGGCCCGCAGCTCCGCCACGGTGCACAGGTCCTGGAAGAAAGCCCGACATTCCTCTGGAGAGGAGAGAGACAAAATGGCTTGGTACAGCATCTCTGCATTCTCAGAGTTGTTTTTCTGCATAGTGCAGCCTCCATTTCTTTATAGTAGGTGCTGGTGTAATTGCGTATCTATCATACCATTGCGCTTCAAGAAAGTAAAGAGGTAAAAGAATGAAGCCGGATAAAATCTATCAGAGTGGAGGAAAAGGCTTGCGTCCTGGGGAATATAATATTATAATAGTCACATAATGCGTTGCGGATAAGGCAAATCCATTTACATGGTTGCGAATCCCGCACTGCGGAGGTAATTATGGTTAAAGCAATCGTAGGTGCCAACTGGGGCGACGAAGGAAAGGGCAAGATCACCGACATGCTGGCGGAGACCTCGGACGTGGTCATCCGGTTCCAGGGCGGTGCCAACGCCGGTCATACCATTATCAATGACTATGGTCGGTTTGCGCTTCACATTCTGCCCTCCGGCATTTTTTATCCCCACGTCACCAACATCATTGGCAACGGCGTTGCCTTGGATGTGGTGAAGCTGGTGGAGGAGCTCAAGTCCATCACCGATCAGGGCGTGCCTGCTCCCAAGCTGATCATCTCGGAGCGGGCCCAGCTGCTCATGCCCTACCACGTGCTTCAAGACAGCTACGAGGAGGAGCGTCTGGGCGGAAAGGCCTTCGGCTCCACCAGGAGCGGCATTGCGCCCTTCTATTCCGACAAATATGCCAAGATTGGCATTCAGGTGTGCGACCTCTTTGACGAGGAGCGGCTGCGCGACCGCCTGACCCGGGCCGTAGAGCTGAAGAATGTGATGTTCCAGCACCTGTACCACAAGCCTGCTCTGGACGTGGAGGCGCTGTTCCAGCAGCTGCTGGAGTGCCGGGAGATGATCCGTCCCTATGTTGGGGATGCGGTGACCTTTGTCCACGAGGCCCTGGCCCAGGGCAAGACCATCCTGCTGGAGGGCCAGCTGGGCTCCATGAAGGACCCCGATCTGGGCATCTTCCCCATGACCACCTCTTCTCACACCCTGGCTGGCTTTGGTTGCGTGGGCGCTGCCGTGCCTCCCACCGCCATCAAGGATGTCATCTGCGTCACCAAGTCCTATTCTTCCTCTGTGGGTTCCAACACCGAGCCCTTTGTCAGCGAGGTCACCGGGGAAGAGGGCGACGAGCTGCGCCGCCGTGGCGGTGATAAGGGTGAGTTCGGCGCCACCACCGGCCGTCCCCGCCGTGTGGGCTGGTTCGATGCCGTGGCCACCAAGTACGGCTGTATGGTTCAGGGTGCCACCCAGGTGGCTCTGACCTGTCTGGACGTGCTGGGCTATCTGGATGAGATTAAGGTGTGCGTGGGCTACGAGATCGACGGCCAGGTCACCGACCGGTTCCCCACCACGCCCAGCCTGATGCGGGCCAAGCCTGTGTTTGAGACTTTGCCCGGTTGGAAGAGCGATGTGCGTGGTATCACCGACTTTGAGGCCCTGCCGGAGCAGGCCAAGAACTACGTGAAGTTCCTGGAATCCCACATCGGTGTGCCCATCACCATTGTCTCCACTGGCCCCAAGCGCCACGAGATCGCCCTGCGTCAGCCCTAATAAAACCCCAGAGCCCCCTTGCCGCAACCTTGAGTGGCAAGGGGGCTTTTGCACCCTTTTTCCCGGTGGTCATACAATGGGAATGGAAGAAGGGAGAATCTCTCTGTTCTTGTTCCCATCAACCATCGGGAGGTATTGATCTATGGCTGAATTGATTGAGCCCGGCCCCATCTGCGATACCGCTGGTATTCGAGAGGCCGTGTGCATTCACACCAGAAAAATTTACGACAGCTGTCGCGATAAGGACTGCGTGGAAGATCTGCGCCTTTACCCCACAGCCAGTTCCCAGGCTGTCATTGATCGGGCCATCAGCCTGAAGGCTGGAAAGGCCGAGCTGCTATACGCCTACATTGACGTGGAGCCCATGGGATTTCACCGGGGGTTCTACACCGTGGACGTCCGCTACTTTTACCGTGTGACGGCGGCCGCCTT
>CABPXX010000248.1 GCA_902461475.1 uncultured Eubacteriales bacterium
GGTGGCTGACCTTCTCCACCTCGGCCCGCCAGATGGGCTCCAGGGGCTTGCCCTCCACCGCGGCGTCAATGGCGTGGCGGTAGGCGGCGGTGGTCATGGCGGCATAGTAGGCGCTCTTGGCCCGTCCCTCGATTTTCAGAGAGTCCAGACCCGCCTGAAGTAGCTCGGGCACGTGGTCGATCATGCACATGTCCCGGCTGTTCATGATGAAGGTCTCGCCGTTTTCCTCGAACACGGGGAAGTACTCCCCGGGCCGCTTCTCCTCCATGAGGGTGTACTGGTAGCGGCAGGGCTGGGCGCAGGCACCCCGGGCGGCATCCCGCCCGGTCATATAGTTGGACAGCAGGCAGCGGCCGGAGTAGCTGACGCACATGGCGCCGTGGACAAAGGCCTCCACTTCCAAGTCACGGGGGGCCTTGGCGCAGATTTCCGCCACCTCGTCCAGGGACAGCTCCCGGGCCAGAATGACCCGCTTGGCGCCCAGGTCGTGCCACACCCGGGCCATCTCATAGTTGGTGATGCCCGTCTGGGTGGACATGTGCACCTCCACATGGGGGGCGTAGCGGTGGGCCAGGCTCAGCACGTCCACGCCTGCACTGATGACGGCGTCCACACCGATGGACTCCAGAAATTCCAGGTACTCGGGCAGACGGGCGATCTCGTCATTGCGGGCCAGGGTGTTGCAGGTCACGTGGACCCGCACCCCCTTGTCGTGGGCCAGCTGCACAGCCTGGGTCATCTCTTCCCGGTCGAAGTTGCCAGCAAAGGCCCGCATACCGAAGGCGTTGCCCGCCAGATACACGGCGTCAGCCCCGTAGGCCAGGGACATGGTCAGTCGTTCCATGTCCCCAGCGGGGGATAATAACTCTATGTTCTTCATTCTTCCACTCCGTACTTCTCCACCAGGGCCTGGTGCTGGGCGTAGGTCTTGGTGAACTCGTGCTTCTTGGTCTCGGGGTTGAGCACATAGTAGTAGTAGCTGGTGTTCTCCGGGTTGAGGGCCGCATACAGGGCGGTCATACCAGGGTTGGAGATGGGGCCGGCGGGCAGACCCTTGTACAGGTAGGTGTTGTAGGGGGAGTCAATGGCCTTGTCTGCCTCGGAGGGCACCTTGCCGCCGTTGAGATACACCAGGGTGGCGTCGATTTGCAGGTAGCCCTGGGTCTCGGCATTGGTGTTCTCCAGACGGTTGTAGATCACCGAGGAGATCTTGGCGTAGTCCTCGCCGTCGGTCTCCTTCTCAATCATGGAGGCGATGGTGACAATGTCGTGGAGGGAGTACTTGCTCTCCTCGTTGAACTGGTCCATATAGTCCTCCATCTTGGACTCGAAGTTCACCAGCATCTTGTTGATGACGTACTTGGGGTCCTCGCCCAGATAGAAGGTGTAGGTGTCGGGGAAGAGGTAGCCCTCCAGACGGTGGTAGTCGCCCAGGGGCAGGTCCTTGAGCCAGCTGAAGTTATAGTCCCAGTTGGCGGACATATCCTGGAGCTGCTCCACCGTGGTGACCCCCTTCTCCTCCAGAAGCTGGAAGATCTGGTCGATGGTGTAGCCCTCCTGGATGGTGATGTCAATGGTCTGACGGGTGGAAGAGGACGAGCTCATGTTGGTCACCAGGGCCCGGTAGTCCATATCGGTGTTCAACTCATAGGTGCCCGGGGTGATCTTGTCGCTGGCGTTGGAGAACAGGCCATAGAGGTGGAAGAGGAACTTGTACTCAATGAGGCCGTTGTCCTTGAGGGAATCCACCACATCGCTGAACTTCTCGTCGTTTTCCACCTTGACGATGGCGGAGGTGTACTCCTTGTTCAGGGCCAGCAGGTCGTTGGCCCAAATCCAGCCCACGGTGGCCAGCACGGCGGACAGACCCACCACGAACAGCACATACAGCAGGGCGCTGGCCGCCTTGGTGCGGTGGGTTTTCTTCCGGTTGCGGGAGACCCGTGGCCGTCGCTGGGGCTCCTGGGGGGCGTGGGAACGTTGTTCTGACATGTCTTGTTTCACTCCTCATCAGGATAGGTTGTCTGAAAAATTTCTTCTAAGGTCGGGGAACCAATCTCGCCGTGACCACATAGTATAACGCAGAAACGGGGGACGGGTGCCGACTCCGGCGCCGCAGACCATATAGTGAGCCGGTACCTGTACCGGAAATCTTATGTGAGGTGACTTGTTATGTGTTATGGTAACAATGGTTTCGGTGGCGGCTGCTGGTGGATCATCATCCTGGTACTCATTCTCTGCTGCTGCTGCGGTGGCGGTAACATGGGCGGCAACGGCTGTGGCTGCGGCAATGGCTGTGGCAACAACTGCGGCTGCGGCTGCAACGACGGCTGCTGCTAAAAAGAGCACGTATCCATTGGGCGGAGAGGGGACCCCTCTCCGCCCTTGGCGTTTGTCAGGCGTCAGTGAGTACCAGCTGCACTGGCACGTCGTACTCGGCGTGGGGCAGCTGCTCCTGGAATCGGTCGGCGGGACACACGGACACGGTGAACCCGGTATAGCCCTTTAGCCACCGGTCATAGTAGCCGCCGCCCTGGCCCAGGCGGTATCCCGCCCGGTCACACATCATGTTGGGCACCAGCACCACGTCCACGTCCTCCTGGGGGACGATGGGGCACACCCCGTCCGGCTCCGGAATGCCATAGTGGTTGGGGATGAGCTGGTCCTGGCTGGTGATGATACGGGCCTCCATTTTCCGCTGGGGCAGACATACCGGAAGAGCCACCCGCTTGCCCATGGCCAGAAGTTGGTCGATGAGGGCGGTGGTGTCCGGCTCCCGACCCACGCCGTAGAAGACCATGACGGTGTGGGCCGCTTCCACCTGGGGCAGAGACAGAAACTGTTCCAACAGGTGGGGGACATTGGCACGGGGAAGGGCTGCGGCCTGCCGGCGCAGCCGCTCCTTGAGCTCCCGGGGGGTCATGCCATGGACTCACCGCCA
>CABPXX010000249.1 GCA_902461475.1 uncultured Eubacteriales bacterium
CCGCCACCATCTCCTCCGGCGACGTAAGCCGCACCAAGGAGTTCACCGTCACCGTCATCGCCCAGCCCACCGATGAGCAGCGGGCGAGCGCTGAAGCCGACGCCATCAACCTGGGCAGCCTCTCCGCCGTGGTGGAGAATATCATTCTCCCCACCCGTGGCGCTCTGGACTCCACCATCACCTGGGAGAGCTCCAACCAGGAGTACCTGGCCAACGACGGCACCGTGACCCGCCCCGTGGGCGAGCCTGTCACCGTCACCCTCACCGCCACCATCTCCTATGGCTCCGCCCAGGAGACCCGCACCTTCGACGTGACCATCCTGCCCCTCTATGAGCGGCTGGGCATCGTCAAGGCCGAGGCCGTGGACGTGACCACCTCCGTGGGCATCGTTCCCTCCCTCCCTGCCGTGGTGAAGGTCACCTATGAGGACTCCACCACCGGAATGGAAAAGGTGACCTGGCCCACCGGCCAGACCGGCGAGATGTACGCCACCGCCGGCACCCAGACCCTCACCGGCCACGTGGTGGACTCCACCGTGGAAGTCACCGCCACCATCACCGTGGAGGATCAGGACTATGTGGCCCCCGAGGCCCAGGCCTATCTGTTCTACCTGGATGACGTGTCTCTGGACGGCACCGACACCATGTTCGGTGAGAACATGGGCCGCACCCTGGAGTACCTGAAGATCATGGACGCCGACCGGATGCTCTACAACTTCCGCACCGCCTTCGGTCAGGACACCAAGGGCGCTCAGCCCCTCACCGGCTGGGAGGAGCCCTCCGGCCTGCTGCGCGGCCACTCCACCGGCCACTTCATGTCCGCCCTGGCTCAGGCCTACGCCTCCACCGGCGACGAGACCTACCGGGACATGCTGGACTACATGGTCACCGAGATGCGCAAGCTCCAGGAGCTGTCCCAGGGCGTGCCCAGCGAGTTTGAGACCGCCTGCACTCCCACCAGCGCCGCTCAGGAGCTGTGGAGCAAGGACCCCTCCACCTGGGGCGAGGGCTTCCTCAGCGCCTACTCTCCCGACCAGTTCGCTCTGCTGGAGCAGTACACCCCCTACGCCACCATCTGGGCTCCCTACTACACCATGCACAAGCTGCTGGCTGGCTTCATTGACAGCTACATCTACGCCGGCAACGAGACCGGCCTGGAAGTGGCCAAGGACTTGGGTCTGTGGGTGTATGACCGCCTGAGCGCCTGCACTCCCGAGCAGCGGGCCAAGATGTGGAGCATGTACATCGCCGGCGAGTACGGCGGCATGAACGAGTCCATGACCCGTCTGTACGAGCTCACCGGCGACGAGCGGTATCTGGAGACCGCCAAGATGTTCGACAACACCGACTTCTTTGACGGCCTGGCCGCTGGCGAGGACACCATCCAGGGCCGCCACGCCAACCAGCACATCCCCCAGATCGTGGGCGCCATCCACATGTACAACGCCACCGGCGACGACTATTACTATCGGGTAGCCGAGAACTTCTGGGAGCTGGTCACTTCCCGCTACGCCTACTCCATCGGCGGCGTGGGCACTGGCGAGCGCTTCCAGGACCCCTATGAGCAGGGCGCCAACATTCTGGGCAACGAGGGCCGCGGTGAAAACTGCGAGACCTGCGCCGCCTACAACATGCTCAAGCTCACCCGGGAGCTGTACCAGTACGACCCCGACAACGCCGCTTACATGGACTACTATGAGCGCACCGTCATCAACCAGATTCTGGCCTCTCAGAGCCACGACACCACCGAGTACATGCACAACGGCGTGACCTACATGCTGCCCATCGATCCCGGCCAGCGCCGTGACTTTGACAGCGACTACGGCGGATTCACCTGCTGCAACGGCACCGGTATGGAAAACCACGTCCAGTATCAGGCCGCCACCTACGCCAAGACCGACGACACCCTGTACGTCAACCTGTACATGCCCACCACCGTGGACTGGGCCGAGAAGGGCGTGAGCGTGTCCCAGGACACCCTCTTCCCCTCTGAGACCTCCACCCTTACCGTGTCCGGCTCCGGCACCTTCACCATGAAGCTCCGCGTGCCCTACTGGGCCACCGCCGGCTTCACCGTGTCCGTCAATGGGGACGTGGTCATCGACGGCGCCACTCCCAGCTCCTATGTGGCCATCGAGCGCACCTGGAACGACGGCGACGTGGTCACCGTGAACATGCCCTACACCGTGCACCTGGACAAGACCCCCGACACCGTGGACGGCGACGTGGTTGCCTCCCTGATGTATGGTCCCATGGTCATGGTGGCCAAGGACACCCGTGACACCTACGTGCCCATGAACTGGTACACCGTGTCCGCCAACGACAGCAACCTGGGCCAGGTGGTGTCCATCGTGGAGCCCGCCGGCACCGGCGAGACCCCCCACCTGACCCTGGACGGTCTGGACTTCTACCCCATGTACGACGCCTATAACTACCGCTATCACGCCTATGTCAAGCTGCTGGAGACAAAGTCGGTCCTGAACACCCAGTGGCTGGAAGAGGCCGTGACCCTGTCCGAGGGCATCACCGAGGACACCTTCGTGGGTGAGGACTGGAACGCCTTCCAGACCGCTTTGCGTGACGCCAAGGCCCTGCTTAATAACCTGGACGGCGTGACCCAGGAGCAGCTCTACAACGCCGAGGTGGCCCTGGAGACCGCCATGGGCGAGGGCGAGACTCCCGAGCCCACCCCCGAGGCCAACAAGACTCTGCTGCAAAAGACCTATGACTACGCCGTGACCCTGTCCACCGAGGGTGTCACCGACACCGCCAAGAAGGCCTTTGAGACTGCTCTTGAAAATGCCAAGGTCGTTCTGGACAACACCGAGGCCACTCAGGCTGAGGTGGACGCTGCCTGGGACGCCCTGCTGGAGGGCATCTGGGGCCTGGGCCTGGTTCAGGGCGACAAGG
>CABPXX010000250.1 GCA_902461475.1 uncultured Eubacteriales bacterium
GGCTTGAGGAAGGTGGAGGACAGCAGACGGGCAGAGGCCTCCAGAATGCGGGCGTCGGTGCCCTCGGTGAAGACGATGGTCTTGGGGCTGGCTTTCAGTTTTTCGATCAATTGACCAAACATGAGTTGGGTTCCCTCCATACAATACAAATTGTGTTCCGAGTCATATCGCCTATTAATGTAGCACCATCCCAGCCAGATTGCAAGGGTCTGGAAAGAGAAAAGTCAAGCATTTGCAGAGTTTTGCCCGGATATTCTGACAATCTTTGTTAAAAAAATCTCAAACAATGAAATTTGTCGCCCCGCCATCCATATGGTGGAAAAGTACAAAAATACTCTGTGCAATTTTCCTCCTTCCGTGGGAACACATTATTTACATCTTGTAATCACTTGGGTATACTATAAATAATGCGATTGGAGAACGAAAAGAGAGGGTATAACATGATCCATGCTGATTTTGCACGTTCTTTGTCCCTGTTACGGCAGGAAAAGGGAATCTCCCAGCGGCAGGCCGCTGGCGCGCTGGGCATCTCCCAGGCCCTGCTGTCCCACTATGAAAACGGGGTACGAGAGCCGGGACTGGCCTTTGTGGTGCGGGCCTGCGATTTTTACAATGTGTCCGCCGACTTTTTACTGGGCCGTACCTTGAGCCGGGACGGCACCACCATTCTGGACGTGGATACCCTCTTTGACGCCTCCGCCCAACCCGACAATCTGCTCAAGGGCTCGGTGATGGCCACCCTGTCCAAAAAGCTGGTGGTAAACTCGGTGGGGGTGCTCTTTGACCTGCTGGGTAAGCTGGACAACAAGAAGGCCATTCGGGCGGCCACCAACTTTTTGTCCACCTCGGTGTATATCCTCTTCCGCCACCTGCGCCGCACCGGCTCGGACAGCGGAGACAGCCTGTTCTCGGTGCCCAAGGAGCAGTTCATGGCCGGTCTGCCCCGGGTGGACCTCATTCTCAACGAGGCGGATTACCTGGAGGCCCTGACCCAGAGCAAGGGCAAGCACAAATTCCCCGACATGTCCCACGACCAGATGATGGACAACTATCCGGGCACCTATCAGTCCCTGCTGCAAATCATCCACGCCTGTGGCGAACGGCTCAACGGCGACATGAAGAGCCACCGAGATCGGGTAAAATAATTCGTTTTGTCAGCACCGCCCACGGGGGCGGCCTGTCATCCCAGGGAGGAGCGATACCAATATGACCAAACAAGATCACATTCGCAATTTTTCCATCATCGCCCACATTGACCACGGCAAATCCACCCTGTCGGACCGCATGATTGAGATCTGCGGCGCGGTGGAGCAGCGGCAGATGGAGTCCCAGCTGCTGGACAACATGGACCTGGAGCGGGAGCGCGGCATCACCATCAAGGCCCGTGCCGTGCGCATGGACTACACCGCCGACAACGGGGAGACCTACTGCCTCAACCTCATTGATACCCCGGGCCATGTGGACTTCAACTACGAGGTCTCCCGCTCTCTGGCCGCCTGTGAAGGTGCGGTGCTGGTGGTGGACGCCGCTCAGGGCGTGGAGGCCCAGACCCTGGCCAACACCTATCTGGCCCTGGACCACGACCTGGAGATTCGGCCGGTACTCAACAAAATCGACCTGCCCGCCGCCGACCCCCACCGGGTCAAGCAGGAGATCGAGGACATCATCGGCCTGCCCGCCATGGACGCCCCGGAGATCTCCGCCAAGATGGGCCTGAACATCCGGTCCGTGCTGGAGGACATTGTCCACAACGTCCCCGCCCCCACCGGCGACCCCAAAGCCCCGCTGAAGGCCCTCATTTTCGACAGCCAGTATGACCCCTATCTGGGCGTCATCGTGTACTTCCGTGTCATGGAGGGCACCATCCGTCCGGGTATGAAGGTGCGGCTGATGGCCTCCGGGGAGTGCTGCTACCTGCGTCCCCTGGGGATGGAGGCTGCCAAGGAGCTGTCCGCCGGAGAGGTAGGTTACTTCACCGCCTCCATCAAGAACGTGAAGGACACCCGGGTGGGCGACACCATCACCGAGGCCACCAACCCCACCGCCGAGGCTCTGCCCGGCTACCGCCCGGTGCAGCCCATGGTGTACTGCGGTGTGTACACCGAGGACGGCTCCAAGTACCCCGACCTCCGGGACGCCCTGGACAAGTTGCAGCTCAACGACGCCTCCCTGTCCTTTGAGCCGGAGTCCTCCATCGCCCTGGGCTTCGGCTTCCGCTGCGGCTTTTTGGGTATGCTCCACATGGAGATCATCCAGGAGCGTCTGGAGCGGGAGTTTGATTTGGACCTCATCACCACCCTGCCCTCCGTCATCTACGAGGTCACCAAGACCGACGGCACCGTGGTGCGGGTGGACAACCCCCACAACTACCCCAACCCCGGCACCATCGCCGAGGCCCGGGAGCCCTACGTCAACGTGTCCATCATTGCGCCCCCCGACTACGTGGGCAACATCATGCCCCTGTGCCAGGACCGCCGGGGCGAGTACAAGGACATGCAGTATTTGGACACCAACCTGGTGGAAATCCACTACCTGATGCCCCTCAACGAGATCATCTACGACTTCTTCGACACCCTCAAGGCCCGCACCAAGGGCTACGCCTCCCTGGACTACGAGCTGGCCGACTACCGGCCCTCCGACCTGGTGAAGGTGGATCTGCTCCTCAACGGCGACCAGGTGGACGCCCTGTCCTTCATTGCCCACCGGGACAAGGCCTATAAGCGAGCCCGTCGTATCTGCGAGAAGCTCAAGGAGAACATCCCCCGCCAGATGTTCGAGATTCCCATCCAGGCCGCCATCGGCGGCAAGGTCATCGCCCGTGAGACCATCAAGGCCCTGCGCAAGGACGTGCTGGCCAAGTGCTACGGCGGCGACATCACCCGAAAGAAGAAGCTGC
>CABPXX010000251.1 GCA_902461475.1 uncultured Eubacteriales bacterium
GGAGGGGGCGTTGGCGTTTGGTTTTATTCCTGCTCCCAGTTGTGGTAGATGTTCTGGATATCGTCGTTGTCCTCCATGATATCAATCATCTTCTCCATGTTCTGGATGTCCTTGGGATCGGTGAGGGTGACGTAGTTCGGGGGCACCATCTCCACCTTAGCAGAGGCGAAGGTATAGCCCTTCTCCTCCATGGCAGCCACCACGGTGGCAAAGGAGTCGGGATCGGTGTAGATGGTGAAGCACTCCTCTTCGGGCTCGAAGTCGGCAGCGCCGCAGTCCAGAGCGTCCATCATCACCACGTCCTCGTCCAAGTCCTCCCGCTCGATGATGAGCACGCCCTTCTGGTCAAAGGACCAAGACACACAGCCGGTGGCACCCAGGTTGCCGCCGAACTTATCGAAATAGTGACGCACCTCGGAGGCGGTGCGGTTGCGGTTGTCGGTGAGGGCCTCCACGATGACAGCCACGCCGCAGGGGCCGTATCCCTCATAAGTGATGGCCTCGTAGTCGTTGGAGTTGCCGGAGCCCAGGGCCTTCTCAATGGTGCGCTTGATGTTGTCGTTGGGCATGTTGGCCGCACGAGCCTTGGCAATGACGGTGGCCAGACGGGAGTTGTTGTTGGGGTCGCCGCTGCCGCCGGTCTTCACGGCCACGATCAGCTCACGGGCGATCTTGGTAAAGGTCTGAGAGCGCTTGGCGTCTGCCGCGCCCTTGGTCTTCTGAATGTTATGCCACTTGGAATGTCCGGACATGAAAAAATCGTTCCCTTCGTTCTATAGATTCCACACTGCCTATGGCACAGGCAGTTTTTCACATTTACAGGTTAGTATACCATGCCATTCTCCTTTTTTCAACCCTCTGCCCCCTGGCTCAGGGATTTTTCCTCCGATTCTGAAAAATTCTCTTGACACTCTGGACGGTGCGTGGTATAGTTGTCCCATGGTTAGCTATTGCTAACTTACAGAATCTCCTTCCTCCATGTTTCGAACCAAAGAGCTTGGGCAGCCCGCACCAGAAGTGCGGGCTGCTCTCTTTTCCCATAGTTTTTTCGCATGAGTTCTCAATTTTTCTCCCGTTTTTTGTAACAGTTGACGCTTTCCTATTTTTTATAAAATGTGTATACTGGATTACGTGTTTTTTCCATTCGAAAATTTTTAAGAAAAGGAGAATCGGAGTATGATCAGGCTTCTGGCAAAATCCATCCGGGAGTACAAACGGGACGCCCTATTGACCCCCCTGTTTGTCACTCTGGAAGTCATCATCGAATGTATCATCCCCTTCCTCACCGCCAATCTGGTTTTGGAAATTCAAAAAGGCTGTGAGCTGTCCACCATCGTCCGCTACGGTGTGATTCTCATGGTGTTGGCTGGCTTTTCCCTGTTCTTTGGACGGATTGCAGGCACCACCGCCGCATCCGCATCCGCCGGCTATGCCCGGAATCTGCGACGGGATATGTTCTACAACATTCAGAACTTCTCCTTTGCCAACATTGACCGCTTTTCCACCTCTTCTCTGGTCACCCGTATGACCACCGACGTGACCAACGTGCAGATGGCCTTTATGATGATCATCCGAGGCGCCATCCGCTTCCCCCTGATGCTGGTCTTTTCCTTTATCATGGCCTACATCATGGGCGGCTCCATGGCCTTCATCTTCCTGTTCACCATCCCGGTGCTGGCCATCGGTCTGGCGGTTATCATCCGCAAGGTACATCCCCTGTTTGTCAAGGTGTTCCGCAAGTACGACACCCTGAACAACTCCATCCAGGAGAACGTGCAGGCCATGCGGGTGGTGAAGAGCTACGTCCGGGAGGACTTTGAGAAGGAGAAGTTCTCCACCGCTGCCGAAGATGTGTGCCGGGACTTCACCCGGGCCGAGCGCATCATGGCCTTTAACTCCCCCCTGATGCAGTTCTGCCTCTATTCCGCCACCTGCCTCATTCTGGGGCTGGGCGCCTACTTCATCATCAGCACCCAGGGCGTGGCCCTCACCGTGGGCAAGCTATCCTCCCTGTTTGTGTACAGCTTTCAGATTCTGGTGAGCTTGATGATGCTGTCCATGGTGTTCGTGATGATCACCATCTCCGCTGAGTCCGCCCACCGTATCGTGGAGGTGCTCCAGGAGCGCAGCACCATCACCAGCCCCGCCAACGCCGTGATGGAAGTCAAGGACGGCTCCATCGACTTTGACGGCGTGGACTTCAAGTACTCCGCCGACGCCGAGCGGGACGCCCTATCCCAGATTGACCTGCACATCCGCTCCGGCGAGACCGTGGGTATTTTGGGCGGCACCGGCTCCTCCAAGTCCTCTCTCATCCAGCTCATTCCCCGTCTGTACGATGCCACAGAAGGCACTGTCCGCGTGGGCGGTGTGGATGTGCGGGACTACGGCCTGGACAGCCTGCGCAACGCCGTGTCTGTGGTGCTGCAAAAAAACGTGCTCTTCTCCGGCACCATCAAGGAGAACCTGCGCTGGGGTAACCCGGACGCCACCGACGAGGAGATCATGGAGGCCTGTCGTCTGGCTCAGGCCGACGAGTTCATCCAGCTCTTCCCAGACAAGTACGACACCTACCTGGAGCGGGGCGGCGTCAACGTCTCCGGCGGCCAGAAGCAGCGTCTGTGCATTGCCCGGGCTCTTCTGAAAAAGCCCAAAATCCTCATTTTGGACGACTCCACCTCCGCGGTGGACACCAAGACCGACGCCCTCATCCGCAAGGCCTTCCGGGAGTTCATCCCCGACACCACCAAGATCATTGTGGCTCAGCGTGTGGCCTCGGTGCAGGAAGCCGACCGCATCCTCATCATGGACGGCGGCCGCCTCGTGGCCATGGGCACCCACGAGGAGCTGCTGAAGAGCAGTCCCATCTACCAGG
>CABPXX010000252.1 GCA_902461475.1 uncultured Eubacteriales bacterium
GAGCTATATGCGGCAGCCGTAGCTCGATCGGGGAGTAGTCGGCATCCACCAGCACCCAGCCGGGGCGAGAGACAAACATGGTGCGCATCTCCGCCCCCAGGGCGGTGCGCACAGGGATATTCTGTAAGTTGGGCTCGGTGGAGGACAGCCGCCCGGTGGCGGTGACAGTATTCTGGAAACTGGTGTGGATGCGCCCGTCGGGGGCGATGACCTTGCTCAGCCCCTCCACATAGGTGGAGTTGAGCTTGGTCAGCTGCCGGTACTCCAGCACCAGGGAGACAATGGGGTGCTGGTATTGCAGCTTCTCCAACACCTCGGCGGTGGTGGACCAGCCGGTCTTGGTCTTTTTGATGGGGGGCAGCCCCAGCTTTTCAAAGAGAATGTGGCCCAGCTGCTTGGGAGATAGGATGTTGAACTCCTCCCCGGCCTGGTCATAAATTTCCCTCTGGGTGTCCACAATGCGCCCGGTGAGCATTTCGCCAAATCGGGACAGGGCCCCACGGTCCACCAGCACCCCGCGCCGCTCCATGTTGGCCAGCACAGAGCACAGGGGAATCTCCATCTCCTGGAGCAGCTGGGTCAGCCCCAGCTCGTCCAACTGGGGGGCCAGCTTCTCGTAGAGGGCCCCGATGAGGGCGTTATCTTCATACCATTGGGTCTGAGCTTTCACGTGGTCGGACAGGGCCCCGAAGGCCTCCTCGTCCCGCCAGGCTCTGGACTCCTCCAGCTCCTTTTTCAGGTACTGCATGGACAGCTTGGAGAGGTCATAGCTTCCTGCGGTGGGGTCTAGAAGATAGGCGGCCAGCTGGGTGTCGAAGACAAAGCCCTGGCCCTGGACGCCCTCGTCCAGCAGCTTCTCGCACAGCTTCTTCACCCCGTGGGCCACTTTCTTCACCCCAGGACCGAAGAGTTGGGCCAAAAAGGCCTGGTAATCTCCTTCATAACAGTTGCTGCGCACGTCGTACAGCCAGTCCTTGTCCCCCTCGGTGAGGCTCACCGTCACCCCGTCCAGGTTGGGCAGGGGGAGCACCACCACGCGCTCGGCCTTCTCCCACTGGGGCAGCACCTGGGCCAGCTGCTCCTCGCCCGTGAGTTCCACCCCCTCCACCTGAATTCCGGGAGTTTCTTCCACAGATTCCGCCACGGGTGTGGAAGTGGGACGCACGCCCAGCTTGTCGATGAGCTTGGAGAATTCCAGCTCCAACAGCAGCTGGTACAGCTCGTCGTTGTGTAAGGGCTGGCGCAGGGTGTCCTGGGGGTCGAAGTCCATGGGGGCCTCACAGCGGATGGTGGCCAGGTCGTAGCTCATCCGGGCATCCCCCTCCCCCTCCACCAGCTTTTTCCGGGCGGCGGGCTTCACCTCCACCGTGTCCATGTTGGCGTACAAGTCATCAATGGAGGGGTACTGGGCCAGCAGGGCCATGGCGGTTTTCTCGCCAATGCCCTTGACCCCGGGGATGTTGTCCGAGGTATCCCCCATGAGGGCCTTGAGGTCGATGATGTGGATGGGGTCAAAGCCGTACTCCTCCCGGAACACCTCGGGGGTCATGTTGCGGGTGGTGGTGCGGCCCATACGGGTGGACACCAGCTTGACGGTGGTGGAGTCGGTGATAAGCTGCAAGGAGTCCTTGTCTCCGGTGACCACCACGGTCTGGCCGCCCTCCTCCCCGTTCACCCGGGCCATGGTGCCCAGCAGGTCGTCGGCCTCCCAGCCCTCCAGCTCATAGCGGCGGATGTTCATGGCGTCCAGCAGCCGTTTCAGCACCGGCATCTGCACCGCCAGCTCCTCGGGCATGCCCTTACGCTGGGCCTTGTAGCCCTCATAGGCCAAGTGGCGGAAGGTGGGCGCTTTCAAATCGAAGGCCACCGCCAGCCCCTCCGGCTGTTCCTCCTCCAGCAGCTTTAAGAGGATGTTGACAAAGCCGAAAATGGCGTTGGTGGGCAGACCCTCCCGGGTGGACAGATTCTGACTGACCCCGTAAAAGGCCCGGTTGACGATGGAGTTTCCGTCGATGACCATGAGCTTCATAGTGTGGCTCTCCTTCCCTGGTGTGGGGTGTTGCGGTAATACTAACAGCTGATTATATCATTCTTCCCCATCCAAGGCAATCCCCACGCCTTTTCCCGGAAACTTCCTGTTGTGGACAAGGAAAACCGGCGGTCTCCCGCCGGTTTTCCCAATCTTATCCCAATCCGTCCGACGCCTGGTCGTCGGCATCCGGTTGCTCTGGGTCAGACGCCGTCTGTTTCGTACTTTTGGCCTTCTTGACTCCCATCAGAGCCATCAAAACCACAGACACCACCGAAAGTACTCCACCGGATATGGGAGCCACCATGCTCTCATTGAAACCTAATGCCACCGCAATACCAGCCACAAGGCCTACCACAGCCACCCAGACTGCTTTATCACTGAGTACGGCTTTCAGTCCTGTCATGGCAGTCCCTCCTTTTTCACAATCAGGGACTGAGGACGCCCCCACACCCCCTATGCCATTGGTATGCAAAAACAACGGGGACGGACTCTGCCCCGCCCCCGTTTCCCCACTTTCTCTGTTGCCCTTTTCCCCGGTTGGTGGTATAATTACTCCACTATCATACACAATGGGGTGGTTTTGCCTGAATACCCCAATTTTATCATATGGAGGTTGTTTCCTTGTCACTGTACGAAGCTGAGATCAACCGGCGGCGAACCTTCGCCATCATCTCTCACCCGGACGCCGGTAAAACCACCCTCACCGAGAAATTCCTCCTCTACGGAGGCGCCATTGCCCAGGCCGGCGTGGTCAAGGGCAAGAAGAATGCCCGGGCCGCCACCTCCGACTGGATGGAGATTGAGAAACAGCGCGGCATCTCCGTCGCCTCTTCCGTGATGCA
>CABPXX010000253.1 GCA_902461475.1 uncultured Eubacteriales bacterium
CCGGCCAGCGGCCAAGGCGGCGGCCCGGATTTCTTCCACAACGTGGGCTAAATTTGTGGAAATACTCATGAGCGCACCACCATCCCGTCGGTGATGTTGGTGGTGTTGAGGATGACCTCGTCCCCGGCCCGCAGGCGGGAAGAGGCGGTCTCATCCACCGGCTGGACCAGGTAGAAGGAGTCATCGTCGCTGTAGACCACCTTTACCTCCTGCCACTCGGCCTGGGTGCCCACCACGGTGTACACGCCGTAGGAGTTGACCTGGCTCTGGTTGTCCTCATCGTCGGTGACGGTCTCGGTGTTCACTCGCAGGGCCTGGCGGGGGATGCGGATGCCCTCCACCTGCTGGGCAATGATGTCCACCGTCTGCTGGCGCAGCAGGGTGGTGTCAGATAGGTTGGTGTTGGTGGAGAAAATGGCCATGGTCTGGTCGTTTTCCATGACCAGACGCTCCAAATTCATGGAAATCATGCCGTAGTAGTCGTCTGAGAAGGAAATTTTGTAGGTCTTGCCCTCCAGCAGGCCCTCCACCGACGGCTGGTCGATGAGGGTGGCCAGATACCAGGTGTTGTTGGTCACCACCTTGCCCAGGGCGGCCGGGGGGGCCGCCACCTCCTTGTGGAGCAGCTCGTTGAGCTGGGTCATAGTCAAGGAGGAGAGCATGGACGGGGTGATGAGGCTCTCAAAGCCATCCACGTCCCCGGAGAAACACCCGGAGGCGGGGGAAGTGATGGTCTGGGACACCTGGCTGAGGGAGGCGTTGAGGGAGTCCAACTGCTTTTGCTTGTCGGAAATCAGTTGTTTGATCTGGGTGGCGGCCTCGGTGTTGCCGTAGCTGTAATCCCGCTGGAACACCATGGTGCGCAGGTGGAGGGCGGAGTCCTCCAGGGTGGACAGGTCACCGGAGGCGGCCAGGGAACGGATGGCCACCATGGAAGAGATCACCTCTTCGTCCAACTTGGAGGAGTTGGTGGCCTGGGTGCCGGTGGACAGAGAGTACTCCAGCTGTTGAATCTCCGCCTCCAGGGACTGGATGGTCTGGCGGGTCTCCAACGAGTCCTGACTGGCGTGAATCAGGGCGATTTGGCCGTCTTTGGACACCTTTTCACCCTCGTCCAGTAGGATATCCACATACTGTCCGGTGGTGGAGATCACCTGTTCGTCCCTCACCAGAAGGGCGGAGGCCTCGGTACCGATGTCCACCGAGTAGGAATAGGCGGTGGTGGTCACCAGGTCGGGTTTGAAGCCCAGGGCCAGATAGACGGCGAAATACAGAATCACCGCGGCGCAGATGACGCCGATGATGACTTTATTGACCAATGTACTCTCTTTCATAGGCTCATTCCTTTTTTTATGTGGGAAACCTGCCCTTCCACTTGGCTTCGGTATCTTGTGGCTCTTTTGCGCCAGAAATGCGTTGCATCTTCTTGAAATACACAAAGTATTTCTGCAAAGCTGCGCCTTTTTCTGACACAAAATATCTCACAATCTACGCTTGCCAATGGAACGGCACGTTTCCCGGTTTGGGAAACCGGTGCCGATGGATTGGCACGTTTCCGTAGGGTTGGAACACGCCTTCCGAGTTCGGGATTATTCCTCCATATTCACCGGTCGTTCCGGGGTAATGGTGGAAATGGCGTGTTTGTAGATGATTTGCTGTTTTCCGTCACTGACCAGCACCACCACATAGGGGTCAAAGGCGGTGATGACCCCCCGGAGCTGGAACCCGTTGATCAAAAAGACGGTGACCCGGGCGGCGGTGCGGCGGAGGGTGGACAGGACGGTGTCCTGGACGTTGGGCTGTTTGCCCACGGCGACTGCGGTAAAACTCATGTATATCAGCACTCCTTTTCTTTTTTGGGCCAGGCGTGGCCTGCCCCAGAGTGCTGTTATTGTAAGCCATGGGCGTGGGCGAGTTCTGTCGAACTTGCGACGGCTTGGGAAAAATTGGGGTTTTCTCCCCAGCGAATCCAGTGGGTGTTGGGGTTGCGGCGGAACCAGGTGAGCTGCCGCTTGGCGTACTGCCGGGAGCGCAGCTTCACTTCCTCCGCCCCCTCTTCCACAGGGCGGCCCTGCTGAAGGGCGGAGATGATCTCTTTATAGCCAATGGCCTGCATGGCGGTGCAGGTGGGGGGGATTCCGGCGTCCAGAAGCCGCCGCACCTCTTCCTCCAGCCCCTGCTCCATCATCACATCCACCCGGCGGTCAATGCGCTGCCACAGGTGGGGACGCTCCTGGAAATCCAGGCCAATGGTCAGGGGATGGTACCGAGGCGGAATGGCCTGGGACTCCCGGTTGTGCTGGGAGATGGTCTTTCCGGTGGTGAGATATACCTCTAAGGCCCGGATGATGCGCTTTTCGTCGTTGGGGTGCAGCCGCTGGGCGGACTCCGGGTCCACCTGGGCCAGCTTGTCCCGCAGGGGCTCCAGCCCCTCCTCCCTGGCCTGCTGCTGGAGCTGCTGACGCACCCCGGCGGGCAGGTCTACCAAGGGGGCAAACTCCCGCCCGGCCATGAGGTTGTCGATGTACAGCCCGGTGCCCCCTGCCACAATGGGCAGCTTGCCTCGGGCGAGAATGTCGTCCATGACGGGGATGGCCTGGGAGACGTAGCGGCCCACGGAGAAGTTCTCCCAGGGGTCGGCCACATCCAGCATGTGGTGGGGCACCCCCTGCATCTCCTCCGCTGTGGGCTTGGCAGTGCCGATGTCCATGCCGCGGTAGACCTGCATGGAGTCGGCGGACACCACTTCCCCGTTTAAAATCTGGGCCAGAGCCACCGCCAGGGCGGTTTTGCCGGAGGCGGTGGGGCCGCAGATGACCAGACAGTCGGGCGTGTGGTTCATCGGATCCACCCGCTTCCCAGCA
>CABPXX010000254.1 GCA_902461475.1 uncultured Eubacteriales bacterium
TTATTGAGCAGGAAGACCCGCACAGGGGCCAGGGCTGCCACCTTGGAGGCGTAGCCGGAGATCACATGCTGGCGGATGGCCTGGGAGACGTCCTCCCCATCCAGATACATCCGCTGCTGTCCATCCTCCCCGTGGCCCATGGTGATATCCACCTGGCCCAGAACCTGCTCCACCGCCTGGGGGTCGCTGGGGTCCACGCCTCGGCGTTGGACCGCCAATCCCACCGTGCGATAAATGGCCCCGGTGTCCACGTAGAGATATCCCATCTCCTGAGCCAAAGCCCGGGCCAGGGTAGATTTCCCCGCCCCGGACGGGCCGTCGATGGCTATGCTATAATACTTCATTGCGCTGCGCCGTCCTTTTTCTCTAAATATTCTGTGACTGCCTGGCCCGCCACCCAGCCGGTGGCCCAGGCAATTTGCAGGTTGAATCCGCCGGTATAGGCGTCCACGTCCAACAGCTCCCCGGCAAAGAAGAGCCCCGGTACCTTCTTGGACTGCATGGTCTTGGGGTCTACCTCCCCCACCTTCACGCCTCCGGCGGTGACAATGGCCTCTTCCACCGGACGGGGCCCGGACACCTCCACCGAGAAGTCCTTCAACGTCTCCAGCAGGCTGCGCCGCTGTTCCCGCCGCAAATCATGGGCCTTGGTGTCCAAGGGGATGCCTGCTCGGCTGGCCACCACGGGAATCATGGACTGGGGCAGCAGCCCGCCCAGGGCATTGCCCATGTTCTGGTTGGCCCGATCCGTGAAGTCTCGCACCAGCCGGGCATCCAGCTTGCCCTCATCCAGGGCAGGCTTTAAGTCAATGTGAAGGGTGTAGTGGTCCCGCTGGAAGTTCATATGGGCAGAGGCAGAGAGTACCAGGGGCCCGGACATACCGAAGTGGGTAAAGAGCATCTCCCCCATCTCCTGGTAAACCACTTTTCCCTTTTTGTTTTTCGCCCGCACCTCCACGTTGCGTAGGGACAGCCCCTGCATCTGCTTACAGCAGGGGTCGGAGGACTCCAGAGGCACCAGGGATCCCCGAACCGGGATGATTTCATGCCCTGCCTGCTGGGCCAGCCGATAGCCGTCCCCGGTGGAGCCAGTGCGGGGGTAGGAGGCTCCTCCGGTGGCCAGGATGACACAGCCAGCCTCCAGGCCCTGGGGGCTGTACTGGGTGGTCACCCCCACCACCTGGCCGTCTTGGAGCTTCAAGCCCGTGACCCGGTCCCGGAGCAGCTCCACACCCAGGCGGCGCAACTCGAAAAACAGGGCGTCGATGATATCGGCGGCCTTGTCCGAGACGGGAAAGACTCGGTTCCCCCGCTCCACCTTCAGCTTGACCCCCAGGTCCTCAAAAAAGTCCATGGTGGCCTGGGCGTCAAACCGGGACAGGGCGCTGTACAAGAACTTGCCGTTGCGGGGGATGGAGGCCATCAGCTCTTCCGTGGAACAGTGATTGGTGACGTTGCACCGCCCCTTTCCGGTGATGTACAGCTTGCGCCCCACCTTCTCGTTGGGCTCCACCAGCACCACCTGGGCCCCGCCTCTGGCGGCGGAAATGGCCGCCATCATTCCGGCAGCTCCCGCTCCCACCACGATTACACTTTCTCTACTCACCGTCGTTCCATTCCTCTCCCGGGCGTGTTTGATTACTTCCCGTCATACTCCACCTTCTCATACACCTGATACTCGTCCCAGATGTTCTCCAGCCGCTCAAAGGTGGCGGTGACCTCCGCCTCCTTCTTCCGTCCCACCGCCGCAATCAGGGCGTTGAGGATGGACAGCGGAGCCACCAAGGAGTCCACAAAGGAGGCCATATCGCTCTTGGCCAGCAGGCGGAGGTTGGCCGTATCATAGAGGGGCGACATGGCGCTGTCGGTGAGGGCCACCACCGTGGCCCCCTGGTCCCGGGCAAACTCCATGGCCCGCACCGTACGGGTGGAGTAACGGGGAAAGCTGATGCCGATGACCACATCCCCCTCTCCCACCCGGAGCATCTGCTCAAACATCTCGCTGGCCAGGGTGGTGTGCACCTGGCGCACGTTGTCAAAAATCAGGTTGAAATAGAAGGCCAGAAAATCGGACAGGGCCGCCGCCGAGCGCACCCCCAGGATGTAGATATGTCTGGCCTTGACAATGGCCTCCACAATCGCCGAGAACTCCTCTCGGCTCAGCTCCTCCAGGGAGGTGCGGATTTTCTCAATGTCCGACTGCACCACCTTCTCCAGCAGGTCGTGGTCCCCCAGTCGGTCGTTGGACACCTCAATGCGCTGCACGGTGGTGAGCTTGCTGCGAATCATCTCCTGTAAGGCCCGCTGCATGGCGGGGTAGCCATCAAAGCCCAGCTCGGCGGCAAAGCGCACCACCGTGGACTCGCTGATGCGCACCGTCTGCCCCAGCTTGGCCGCCGTCATAAACGCCGCCTTGTCGTAATTCTCCAAAATAAAACGGCCAATCAATTTTTGTCCCTTGGAAAATGTGCCCATATTGCTCTGAATTAGCGTCAAAATATCCCGACTCACAGCGGTTCCCCCTCACTGGCTCCTTGCCCAAGAAAATCGGCGTACCACCAAGGGCCGCCGATTTCCATCATTGTTTCTCTGTCCTATCATACTCGCTCTTTTGGTAAAATGCAAGAGGTTTTGCAAGAAGTTTACCGTCACTTGCAAATTTCATGAAGCAATTCCTGCATCTCCCCTTGGGTCAGGGTCCGCCAGGTGCCCCGTTTCAGGTTTCCGAGCCGGAGATTTCCCTCCCGCACCCGAACCAGACGGGTGACCGTGACCCCGGCGGCGGCGCACATCCGCCGCACCTGGCGGTTTTTCCCCTGGTGGGTGACAATTTTCAGCTTCTTGGGGCCTGGTGGCAGA
>CABPXX010000255.1 GCA_902461475.1 uncultured Eubacteriales bacterium
GTGCAGGTTGGTTCCGTTCATGCGGCTATATGCTTTAATTTTGAAAATTGCTATAGACCCCCAGGAGATTGTAGAGCAGATCGCACACATGGAGCGGCTCCAGTATCCCTCCGAACTCAATGTCAACACCGACCAGTTTGAAGTTCTCCTCAACGCAGACTTCCAGTGGGAAACGTCCGGCACCGTACGCTTTTTCTACACCCAGCACAATCAGACTTACTGCGCAGAACTGCAGCTGAATCTGGAGGACAGCACGTATACGGTCACCCAGCCCACCACCTGTCCAGAGCAGACCTCCATATACGGACTGCGGGACTATTTGGAGGCCTTGAAGTATCTGCCCCAGGAGGAAATTCGCCGTCTGGCTCCAGATGCGGACCAATTTTCCATCACCCATGTGGCCGAGGGTGTTCCAGGTGGTGAGCGCACCATCACCTACACCGACGACGGGGTGAGTGACCTGGGTGGATGGTTCATCCACCTGGTGGTACAACCCCTGTATCAGGATGCCAGCGGCGGGTACCAAGGTGCCGGAGACGAGGCCATCCACCTGTTCTACGGCAGACCCCCCGCCCAACGCCTGGCCACCTATTGGGGCGCAGACCTCCCCGGCACCTTTCATCTGAAAAGTCCAGACACCTCCCTGGATTTTGACGCATCGTATCTGGAGCTATTCAGTGATGGCTCCTTCACCTGGTCCCGCTCCATTCTCATGAGTTCTGTCACTCGGGGGTACTATGAGGAGACAGCGAACACCCTGACCTTGTACATATACAGCGACACCATCTATGTATTTGATAAGGAGGGCGACACCCTGATCTACAATGCGGCCGCATCCACTCAATCTCTGCCCATGGAGGAGTGGGCGTATCTGCCCGGTGTATAACAACATCCCACGGAAACCCTGAATGGGTCTCCGTGGGATGTTTTCGTACCATTGAAATTAGAAGAACACCTGCTTGTCCACAGGGGCGGTGCTGGCAATCAGCTTGCCCTTGCGGTAATTGCGCAGGACATTGGCGTCATAGTTCAGGGCATCGTACCAGTCCTTGGCGTCCAGGATGATAAAGTTGGCGTCGTTACCCTCCCGGATGCCGTAGGCGTCTCCCAGGTGGAGGGTGCGGGCGGCGTTGGTGGTGACGAAGCGGTAGGAGTTGACGATCTCCTCATAGCCCAGCATGTGGCCCGCATACAGGCCCATGAACACCTGATCCCGCATTTTGGCATTGCCCAGGGGATTCCAGGGGTCGAAGATATCGTCGGAGCCGAAGGAGACGTTGATGCCCTCGTCGGTGAGCTCCTTCACTCGGGTCATGCTGCGGCGCTTGGGATAGGTGTCAGTGCGTCCGCCCAGGTGGACGTTGACGCAGGGATTGGCCACAAAGTTGATGCCGGACAGCTTGAGAAGCCGCATCAGGCGGATGACATAGGCGTTGTTGTAGCTGTGCATGGCGGTGGTGTGGGAGGCGGTGACCTTCTCCCCCATGCCCATCTCATAGGCCCGGGTGGCCAGGGTCTCCAGACCACGGGAGGCCTCGTCGTCGATTTCGTCACAGTGGACGTCCACCAGCTTGTTGTACTTGGCGGCTAAGTCCATGCAGATGTTCAGAGACTCCACGGAGTACTCCCGGGTGAACTCGAAGTGGGGGATGGCACCGGCGGCGTCCGCCCCCATCTCCAGGGCCTGCTCCAGCAGCTTGGCCCCGTTGGGGTAGCTGAGGATGCCGTACTGGGGGAAGGCCACGATCTGGATGTCCATGTAGTCCTTGACCTCTTCCCGAATCTCCAGAATGGCCTCCAGGGCGGTAAGCTTGGGGTCGTTGATATCCACGTGGGTGCGGACGTACTGAATGCCATTGGCCGCCTGCATGCGGATGGCCTGGTTGACCCGGGCCTTCACGTCCTCATGGGTCAGGGAGGGCTTGTACTCCTCCCAGCACTGGATGCCCTCAAAGAGGGTGCCGCTGAGGTTCCAGCGGGGACGGCCAGCGGTGAGGCAGGTATCCAGGTGCACGTGGGACTCCACAAAGGGCGGCAGCGCCATCTTCCCAGCGCAGTCGGCCACCACTTCCTCCCCGGGCAAGGGCTCCAGGTGGGGAGCGATGGCGTCAAACTTGCCGTCAGTGACTCGAATGTCCACCGTGTCCTGAGCATTGCCCAGGTGAAGCTTTTGAAAGAGCATGGTAAAATCCTCCCTATTTGTTTAGTTATGTTTTTTACCCAGCAGTTCTCCCAGGAAGAAGCACACCGCCGCCACGATCATGGCGTTGAGGGCGGCAATGCCCCAGGGGAGGACGTTGGCTGCCACAGCGCCCACCACGATGCCGGCAATGTTGAACCAGTTGACGGTCACTCGCCGATCGGCGTCCCGGAACTTGCTGCGGTTTTTGAAGAAGTCCAGAATGACAATGGCACCGATGGGGGGCAGCGCGCAGTTCAAGATGTTCAGCCAGCCAGTGAAGTTCCAGTACAGCCAGATGGCCAGAGCAGTGCCCACGATACCGGCAATCCAGGTGGTAAACTTCATGCGCACCCCGGAGACATTGGAGATGGCCAGGCCGCCGGTGTACAGAGCGTTGTTGTTGGTGGTCCAGATGTTGGCGCCCAGCACGATGAGGGCGGGGATAGCCAGACCCTGGGCGATCATCACATAGAAGATATCATCCTTCGCGGTGAAGGCGCCGCCCACAGCGCCGAAGCAGAACATCAGAGTATTTCCCAGGAAAAAGGCGATGACGGTGGTCCACACCGCGATCTTGCTGTTTTTTGCAAAACGGATAAAGTTAGGGGTGGCAGTGCCGCCGGAAATAAAGGAGCCGATG
>CABPXX010000256.1 GCA_902461475.1 uncultured Eubacteriales bacterium
GTCATCTCCATTGTCACCGGCTCTGAGGCCTACTCCATCGGCGTGGGCGGTCTGCCCGGCATTCTGTCCATCAAGCCCCAGTTCTATCTCACCTTCCTGCTGGCCATGGCCGTGGCCATTGTGGTGCCCTTCGTGCTCACCCTGATTGTGGGTAAGCGCAAGCTGGACGCCGCCGCCCTGGGCACCGACCAGACAGCCGCCCCCGCTCCCATCCAGGAGATGCCCAGCGAGACCAGCCACGAGCTGAAAGCTCCCCTTTCCGGCTACGTCATCCCCATGGAGCAGATTCCCGACCAGGTGTTCTCCCAGGGCGTTCTGGGCCAAGGCGTGGGCATTGAGCCCACCGGAAACGTGGTGGTGGCCCCCGCTGACGCCACCGTGTCCACTGTCATCGAGGACAGCAAGCACGCCTGTGGGCTGCTGCTGGACAATGGCGTGGCGCTGCTCATCCACGTGGGCATGGACACCGTCACCATGGGCGGCGACGGGTTCCAGCTCCATGTGAAGGAGGGGGACCGGGTGCACGCCGGGGACAAGCTCATCACCTTTGACCCCGAGAAGATCCGTGCCGCCGGACACCCCACCACCACCGCCTTTGTCATCACCGAGCCCGGCTCTGTCCACTTCAACTTCCACACCGGACTGGACGCCCAGGCCGGAGAGACTGCCATCATCACCATGGAATGAGGAACCTACTATGAAAGACTTTCGCAACAGCGTAGTATACCAAATCTACCCCAAGTCCTTCCTGGACACCAATGGGGACGGTCTGGGGGACCTGAAGGGCGTGACCGCCAAGCTGGACTACCTGGAGAAACTGGGTGTGGACTACATCTGGCTCACCCCCTTCTTTGTCTCCCCCCAGAACGACAACGGCTACGACGTGGCGGACTACCGGGCCATTGACCCCCGGTATGGCACCATGGCCGACTTCGAGGAGCTGGTGGCCCAGGCCGAGGCCCACAACATCCGCA
The DNA here is from genome assembly GCA_902461475.1 of uncultured Eubacteriales bacterium. Lineage (GTDB taxonomy): Bacteria > Bacillota > Clostridia > Oscillospirales > Oscillospiraceae > Enterenecus. The sequence continues at coordinate 975 of CABPXX010000256.1, forward strand.
TTATGCTGGACATGGTGTTTAACCACACCTCCACCTACCACCAGTGGTTCCAGAAGGCCCTGGCCGGGGACCCGGTGTACCAGGACTACTACATCTTCCGTCCCGGCAAGCCCGACGGCACCCCGCCCACCAACTGGGAGAGCAAGTTCGGCGGCAACGCCCAGGCCCAGGTGGAGGACAAAGACTCCATCTTCGCCCACTATCAGGCCCTCATCCGCCTGCGCCATGAGTGCGACGTGTTCGCCCAGGGGGGACTTCACTCCCCTCACTCCCGACCACCCCGCCGTGCTGGCCTATCAGCGCAAGTATCAGGGCCAGGAGCTCATCTGCATCAGCAACTTCTACCGCAAAGAGTGCGTGTGGATAGCTCCCGTGGAGCTGGATGGATACCGGGTCCTGCTATCCAACTACTCGGACAGTGAGCCCAAAGCCCAGTGGACCCTGCGGCCCTATGAGTCAGTGCTACTGCTGAAAGAGTCCCGCTGAGACCACCTATCCCGTCCAGCCGTCCACCTATCCCATAGCTCTATACAGCCCCCTTTCCCTCTGGTATTCTAAAGATACCAAAGATACTGGGAAAGGGGGCTATTACTATGAAACCTATGAAGGAATCCACCAACCGTGTATTGTCCCGGCTTTGCTGGGTGACGGCGGCAATCTATATCGCCATCTATGTCGCCGCCTTTTGGCACTTGCCCATCAATGTATACATCTGGCACCAGGGCCTGCTGTTCTATTTCCATTTCATCCCCATGTTCCTGTTGCAGCTGGTGCTGTGCCGCACCCGCTCCACCCCGGTGTGCATCCTCCTCCCCCTAGGCATCCTGGCCGGAGTGGGTCTGGTGTGGCTCTGTCTCACTGAATGGGCGGTCATGGGCTGGGCTCTCTTTGGCTACTGGTGCATTGCCCCGGTGATGGGCTGCTTCGTGGCCTGGGTGGTCTACTTTGCAGGGTATCTGCTGGGGTACCGACGGGTCTAACCACACAAAATGCATGGGCGGACGGCCTTTCAAGGCCGTCCGCCCATGCGTTTATTCTTCCAGAGCCAGAGAGGCCTGGAGCAATTTCTTGGTGTAGTCGTGCTGGGGGTTGTCGTAGATGGTGTCCACGTCCCTCTGCTCTACGATCTCCCCCTGGTACATCACCGCCACCCGGTCGCAGATCTGGTAGACCACCGCCAAGTCGTGGGAGATGAACAGGTAGGACAGGCGGAACTTGGCCTTCAAGTCCACCAGCAGCTGGAGGATTTGGGCCTGCATGGTCACGTCCAGAGCGGACACCGGCTCGTCCAGCACAATACAAGGGGGCGGCTGCCCCCGATGAGGGCGGCGGCGATGGCCACCCGCTGGCGCTGACCGCCGGAGAGCTGGGAGGGGCGGCGGGAATAGTGCTCCTCCCCCAGGCCCACCTGCTGTAGCATATCAATGGCCTGGGCCTTCCGCTCCCTCTTGTCCTTCACACCCAGCACCCGCAGAGGCTCCTCCAAAAACCAGCCCACCGACTTGGCGGGGTTGAGGGAGCCGTAGGGGTCCTGGAACACCATCTGAGGCCGGAAAGCGTTGACCTCCAAGGTGCCCTCGGTGTCCTTCACCACCCCCAACAGGCATTTGGCCAGGGTGGATTTTCCGGAGCCGGACTCTCCCACAATGCCCAGCACCTCACCGGGGGCCAGGGTGAGGGAGACGTTGCGCAGCACCTGCTTGCGCTCCTTGCCCTTTCCATAGTAGCTGTTGAGGCCCTGGATGTTTACCATTGGTTTCTCAGCCATGGCTGCCACCTGCTTTCAGTTTGGTTCGGGTGGGGCGGGAGGCGATGAGGCGCTGGGGATACGCTGCTCATCGC